>VAZH01000619.1 GCA_005884465.1 Alphaproteobacteria bacterium
CACATCCGGCTCAATCTGCCGCAAACCTAAAGACCCGCCACCGAAACTTTAAATTCGGGGTCGAGGCAGCCCGCGGGGGAACGTATGTCGTCCTATTCTGAAGATCTCCATTCGGCGGCGCTTGCTTATCACCGGTTTCCGAAGCCGGGTAAGCTTGAGATTCAGGCGATCAAGCCGCTCGCCAACCAGCGCGACCTTGCGCTGGCCTATTCGCCGGGGGTGGCTGCCGCCTGCACCGCGATTGCCGAAAATCCGGCGGAAGCGGCATCGCTGACCACCCGCGCCAATCTTGTCGCGGTCGTCTCCAATGGCACTGCCGTGCTCGGCCTCGGCAATATCGGTCCGCTGGCATCGAAACCGGTCATGGAGGGCAAGGCGGTTCTGTTCAAGAAGTTCGCCGGCATCGACGTGTTCGACATCGAAATCGCCGCCGATACCATCGACCGCGTGGTCGAGACCGTGGCCGCGCTGGAGCCGACATTCGGCGGCATCAACCTCGAGGACATCAAGGGTCCGGAATGCTTCGAGATCGAGGCGCAGCTCAAGGCGCGCATGAAGATCCCGGTGTTTCACGACGATCAGCATGGTACCGCCATCATCGTCGCCGCCGCGATCACCAATGCGCTGCTGCTGAATGGCAAGAATCTTAAAGACGTCAAGATCGTCGCCTCCGGCGCCGGAGCCGCGGCGATAGCGTGTCTCAATCTGCTGGTCTCGATGGGCGCGCAGCGCAAGAACATCTGGGTCGTCGATATCGATGGCGTGGTGCATGAGGGCCGCACCACGCTGATGGACCGCTGGAAGTCCGTCTATGCGCAGAAGACCGACAAGCGCGCGCTGGCGGACGTGATCGGCGGCGCCGACATTTTCCTCGGTCTGTCGGCGCCGAATGTGCTGACACCCGACATGGTGAAGCAGATGGCGGACAAGCCGTTGGTGATGGCGCTGGCCAATCCGACGCCGGAAATCATGCCCGACGAAGCCCGCAAGGCGCGCCCCGACGCGATGATCTGCACCGGCCGTTCCGACTTTCCCAATCAGGTCAACAACGTCCTGTGCTTTCCCTTCATCTTTCGCGGCGCGCTGGATGTCGGCGCCACTGCGATCAATGAGGATATGAAGAAGGCCGCGGTCGACGCGATTGCGCAGCTCGCGCGCGATCCGCCGGTAGACGCGTCCGCTGCCGGCTTCGACAGCGGCGAGGCGCAAGGCTTCGGCCCGGGTTCGCTGATTCCGAGCCCGTTTGATCTCCGGCTGATCCTGCGCATTGCGCCCGCGGTTGCGAGGGCGGCAATGGCATCCGGTGTCGCGTCCCGTCCGATCGCAAATTTCGACGACTATGCGGCGCAGCTGGAGCGCTTCGCGTTCCGGTCCGGCCTCGTCATGAAGCCGATGTTCGCCAAGGCGAAGACCCAGCCGGTGCGGGTGATTTATGCGGAAGGCGAGGACGAACGTGTCCTGCACGCGACGCAAGTCGTGCTCGGGGAGAAGTTGGCGCGGCCGATACTGGTCGGACGTCCCTCGGTGGTCGAAGCGCGAATCAAGCGGTTCGGCCTCGCCATCAAGGCCGGCCAGGACTTCGATCTGGTCAATCCCGAGGACGATCCGCGCTATCGATCCTATGTTCAGTCCTACATCGACATCGCCGGCCGCCACGGCGTGACGCCCGATGCCGCGCGTACGGTGGTACGCACCAACGCAACGGTGATCGCAGCACTCGCGGTGGTCCGCGGCGAAGCCGACGCCATGATCTGCGGCGTCGAAGGCCGCTACATGAGCCATCTGCGCCACGTGCGCGAGATCGTCGGCTTCCTCCCGGGGGTGAGCGATTTTGCGGCGCTGGCGCTGATGATCACCAGCAAGGGCGCCTATTTCATTGCGGATACCCAGGTGCGTCCGAACCCGAGCGCGGAAGAACTTGCGGAAATGGCGGCACTGGCCGCGATCCATGTCCAGCGCT
>VAZH01000628.1 GCA_005884465.1 Alphaproteobacteria bacterium
TTCCGGGTGCGGAAGCTGAACGCGAGTGTTGTCGCCGGGAGCCTTGTCTGAATCGAGGACAAAGCTTTCGCCGTTGTGGAGCTGGATCGCGCCTTCAGCGAACGAGCCCAGCCGGAGCTTTGGGCCTTGTAGGTCGACCAGAATGCCGATGGGGCGGCCGTAGCTACTCTCGACGTTGCGAATGGTCTTGACCAGTTCGCGCATCTTGTCGTGCGAGGTGTGGCTCATGTTGATGCGGAAGACGTCGGCGCCGGCCTCGAACAGGCGCCGGATCATCGCGCTGTCAGAGGATGCAGGGCCAAGCGTTGCAAGGATCTTGATGCGGCGCAGGCGCCTCATGGCTTGCTTCCGGGCGCGACGCCTGGCGGCAGACCAGACCCGCCCGGA
>VAZH01000629.1 GCA_005884465.1 Alphaproteobacteria bacterium
GTGAATTCCTTGTCGCGCGAACACATGAAGGCCTGTCCTGACCACTCGCCGCCGCGGTCGTAGTCCAGCGCATAGATGTAATAATACCGTGCAACCAACGTGCCGCGCAGCAGCGTTTCGCAGCTCCGCGATGACACGTTCCACCAACCCTCGGTGGTCCAACCCTCGGCGTCCTTGTAGCCGAGCGCAATGCCGACCCGGCTCGAGGTGTTGTTGCAGAGACGAAAGTCCGCCGCCGCCGGACTGTTCCACAGGCACATCACGGCGAGAGCCAGCGTCGGCACCAGACCGGCGGCCATGCGAGTGGAGAAAAGATTGGGACGATGAGAGTTTCTCGGGATCATTTTCGCGAAGCTATATCAAATCGTTGACGATTTCGCGTAAGCCAGCGGGAGCTGTCAACGGCGGAGGATGGCATTTTGGGCGAACCGGCGACCAAAATCTCGCCCGTTCATGCTCTGTTTGCGCTGCGATATGGTAAAATCTGTGACAACTCCCACCTAATATCAATAAGCTTCGCGCAAAACGGCGAGATCACGGTCATGACCATTGACGACAAAACCAGAACGGAACTCGAAGCCGCCGTTTTCCGGCGCCTGGTCGAACATCTGCGCTCCCGCACCGATGTCCAGAACATCGATCTTATGAATCTTGCGGGCTTCTGCCGCAACTGCCTGTCCAACTGGCTCAAGGAGGAGGCCGACGCGCGGGGCGCCGAGATCAGCAAGGACGAAAGCCGCGAGGCCATCTACGGCATGCCCTATGAGACCTGGAAGTCGACTTTTCAGGGCAAGGCCAGTCCCGAGCAGCTCGCGGCGATGAAGAAAGCCCAAAGCGGGCATTGAACTTTTTCACCTTTCTGCACTTCTCCCATTCTTGGTCATGGCCGGGCAAAAGCGCGAAGCGCGTCTTCGCGCTAGATGACCCGGCCATCCATCTTCTTCGCAAGGCTTTTCGCACGTGGATGGATACGCGGGTCAAGCCCGCGTATGATGAGTTCTGCTGAGGCAACAGGATTAATCTTTCTCCTGTGGGCGCGCTGTGGATGAGCGCGATGTTGGCTTGACGCAAGGCAGCGCACTCTTGAGGGTCATGTTGGGATGCGGTGCGTGGGAAAGCGTGCGGCGCTTCCTCCTTCAGCCTCACCGTCAGTTCCATCCAGGAGTACCCGATGGCCACCACTGCTGCCGCCGTCAAGGAAGCGCCCGCGACAAAATTTGCCAAAGACCAGCT
>VAZH01000618.1 GCA_005884465.1 Alphaproteobacteria bacterium
TTAAATCCATTCGCGTTCCAACCGAGAAACGCGATTCTCGAGCATCATTCAAGCGTTTGGACCGGTGGAGCTGTCCTCGCCTGGATAGGCGGCGGCGCTGCCGGCGTCTGAGCGGGCGGCGGCGAAGCGCTTGCTGATGGCGCCGGTTGGACGACTGAAGAGCTTGCTGACGGCGCGGGCCCATTTTGGACGATTTGAGGGTTTGCGGCTCGAGGAGCCGTTGCGCGGGTTTTCACCCGTGATTGGCTGTCGCGCCGGCTGGATCCTCTCAATCCCCAGGAACGAGCAATGGATGGTCCAGCCGTATATCCAACCAACGCGCCCGCAACCGCCCCTACCGGGCCGAACACCAATGCTCCCGATATCGCTCCCAGGGCAGCATCCCCGCCGCGTTCTTGAGCCGTTGCTCCCATCGGAACGAGCGTCAATGATACCACCGCCGCAATAACAATCTTTTTCATTTGTGCTTCCCGGAAGATTCCCCAATGAGGCGGCTACGACCGAATTGCGGCTGTTCGAAGGAGCATTTCCTGGGCTCCAGCTGGAACTTTCGATTCAAACGACGGTGGGCGCAACGGCGCAGGGCTTGTGCATGTCGCGCGCGATTTCTCGTTGACGCAAATCACGCCTCCCGTGCGATCGCTCGCGGCATTCGTTCTCGCGCGGTGTAGGCAAGTGGCGCCGACGCGGCGGCCGCTTAGAATAGATATCTCAGATATCACTTATTGACACTTTAACATCATTAATTAGGATGCAGGAATGATCTCCCATATTGGCTCAGGTCTCGCCAGCGGGGCAGACCGATGATCACGGCAGCTCAATTGCGGGCTGCGCGGGTGCTTCTCGGCATCGATCAGCGTCGGCTCGCCGAGCTGTCGGGGCTTTCCGTGCCAACCATTCAGCGCATGGAGGCTAGCGAAACGATGGTTCGGGGCAATGTCGATTCGCTGGTCAAGCTGATCGCCGCACTCGAAGGCGCGGGGATCGAGATGATCGACGAAGGAGCCGTCAGCAATTCGCAGGGGCGCGGGGTGCGGCTCAAGATCAAACCGGGTTCGACCAAAAACCCTGTGGACGCTCGATCGGGAAACAAGGCATCGGGCGGAGCCAGGGCGCGCACATGACTTCTGCCGTCATTTTGCAAATGTGGTGCGTCGCGGGATTGCTCGCCATAGCGATCCTCGCGATAGCGCTGAGCCGCTCGACGATGTCCACTGCAGTGGTTTACAGCGCCACCTTGGCGATTTGCGTGGCCGCATCGTTGGGCGCAATCTACTGGCTTGTCGGCGGCAAGGGGACTGCCTCGGGCGTGACCCTGCCGATCGGGTTGCCGTGGCTTGGCGCGCATTTCCGGCTCGACGTGCTGGCTTCGTTTTTCCTTGTCGTCGTCAACCTCGGGGGGGCATCGGCAAGCCTTTACGGTCTCGGCTACGGCCGTCACGAAACGGCGCCGCAGCGCGTGCTACCGTTTTTCCCCGCCTTTCTGGCCGGCATGAATCTGGTGGTGCTGGCGGATGATGCGTTTTCCTACCTCGTGTGTTGGGAATTCATGTCGCTGGCTTCCTGGGCGCTCGTGATGGCGCATCACCGCGAGGCAGGCACCGCAAGGGCGGGCTACATCTATCTCCTGATGGCAAGTTTTGGGACGCTCGCGCTGCTGCTGGCCTTCGGCTTGCTGGCGGGACCGGCCGGAGACTACGGATTCGCGGCCATTCGCGGGGCCGGACATACGCCCTATGTCGCGACCTTGGTGTTGATCCTGATACTGCTCGGAGCCGGATCAAAGGCCGGCCTTGTGCCGTTGCACGTCTGGCTGCCGCTCGCCCATCCAGCCGCTCCCAGCCACGTTTCGGCGCTGATGAGCGGCGTCATGACCAAGGTCGCGATCTACGGTTTCATTCGCGTCATCTTCGATCTCTTGGGACAACCGAGTTGGCCCGCGAGCGTAGTCGTGCTTTTCCTTGGCGGTATCACCGCGGTGATGGGAATCCTGTACGCGATGATGGAAAACGATCTCAAGCGCCTTTTGGCTTACAGCACCGTCGAGAATGTCGGCATCATCTTCGTCAGCCTCGGCCTTGCGCTCGCCTTTCAGGCGAACGAGCTGCAGGCAGCAGCCGCGCTCGCCATGACCGCGGCGCTATTCCACGTCCTCAATCACAGCATCTTCAAGAGCCTGCTGTTCTTCGGGTCCGGCGCCGTGCTGACGGCGACCGGCGAGCGCGACATGGAGAAGCTCGGCGGCCTCATACATGGCATGCCGCTCACCGCCTTCACGTTCCTTGCAGG
>VAZH01000006.1 GCA_005884465.1 Alphaproteobacteria bacterium
GCGAAGCCAGCGCTGGAAATTGCCGATGATTTCGCCGGTCAGCGGCGTCGGTTTGCGCATGCTCTCGTCGATCAGCACCGTCACCGATTGTGCCGATGCCACGCATTTGCCTTCTGAAAATACCACCTGATCGAATGTCAGGGATGTTCGACCGAACTTCGCGACGCCGAGCCCCATTTCAATGGTGCCCGGCCAGCGCAGTTCGGCGCGGAAATGGATATCGAGGCGCACCAGCATCCAGCCAAGCCCCGGCGGCGTCAGTCCGAAGCTGCGGTCCTTGACCAGCGTCACGCGGCCGGTTTCGAAATAGGTCGCATATGCCGCGTTGTTGACGTGCTGATTGGGGTCGAGATCGGCAAAGCGCACATTGTCGGTCAGGCGGTAGGGAAAATCTTCCAGGCGCGGCGTTGGATTGAGGCGGGCTGGCGTGTTCACGGGACGGTCTCCGAAAGTTTCACGCTCTTACAACCCAGTTGTCGAACTGCGGCAAGGGGTTGCCGTGGCCACGAGCGCCATATTATGGCTTTCTTCTCGCAGCCGCCTTGGCTAGACAGGCGCAGCCAAAGGCTGGTTCAACCGAAAAGAAGCGACATGAGCGAAGCGATCAAAACCGATGTGCTGATTATTGGCGCAGGTCCCTGCGGGCTGTTTGCCGTTTTCGAACTGGGCCTGCTCGATATGAAGGTGCATCTTGTCGACATTCTCGACAAGATCGGCGGCCAATGCGCCGAGCTCTATCCGGAAAAGCCGATCTACGACATTCCGGGCATCCCGTACGTCACCGGCCAGGGCCTGACGGAAGCGCTGATGGCGCAGATCAAGCCGTTCCATCCGACCTTCCATCTCAATGAAATGGTGGAGACGATCGAGAAAATCGGCAATCCCGGTTTTCGGATCACCACCGATGCCGGAAAAGTCTTCGAATGCAAGGTGGTCGTCATTTCAGCCGGCGGCGGCTCGTTCCAGCCGAAACGGCCGCCGGTGCCGGGTATCGAAGCCTATGAGGGCACCTCGGTGTTTTACTCCGTGCGCAAGATGGAACAATTCCGGGACAAGGATTTGCTGATCGTTGGCGGCGGCGACTCGGCGCTGGACTGGACGCTCAACCTACACCCGATCGCAAAGCGCGTGACGCTATTGCACCGGCGTGACGATTTCCGCGCAGCGCCTCACAGCGTCGAACAGATGCGCGCGCTGGTGGCTTCCGGCAAGTTGGAATTGAAGATCGGCCAGGTCACCGGACTTGAAGGCGACGCCGGTGTGCTGACCGGCGCCACGGTCAAGGGCAACGACAACGCCATTTCGAAGGTCGCCTGCGATACGCTGCTGCCGTTTTTCGGCCTGACCATGAAGCTGGGGCCGGTCGTGAATTGGGGCATTGCGCTTGAGAACAACCTTGTGCCGGTTGAAACCGCGGCTTTTGAGACCAGCGTGCCCGGCATTTTTGCGATTGGCGATATCAACACCTACCCCGGCAAGCTGAAGCTCATCCTGTGCGGATTCCACGAAGGCGCGCTGATGGCCCAAAAGGCGTACCGTTACGTCTATCCTGACAAGCGACTGGTGTTCCAGTACACGACGTCGTCGTCGAGCCTGCAGAAGAAGCTCGGGGTCAACTGACCAAACCGGCAACGCGGCTCATCAAGCCGCGGCGCGCTGTGCCGCGGCAGGCATCGTTCGCGGCAGGCATCTTTCCTGTGTGACTTTCTGTGAAGGTGTCGCCCGCGACGCCTTCCGATATTTGGCCTCCGCCACTGGAACCATCCGTGAAATGGCCTTAGTCTGGACCCATTACTTTACGGATTGGTCAGGTGGTGAGGATGCGGGCTGCAACATCCAGATTTGGACTGGCACTGCCGCTGATAGCCAGCCTCGCGCTGCTACTTGCCTTTGGCTCTGCCGGACAAGCCCAGGAGCCGTCGGCCGCGGGGCTGTGGCAGAAGGTCGAAGACGGCAAAACGGTGGGGTGGTTTCTGTTCGTCGATCACGACGGCATCTTCGAAGGCGTGATCGCAAAGACGTTTCCACGCCCGGGTGATAACCCCAACGAGATCTGCTCGAAATGCACCGATGACCGCAGGAATGCGCCGGTGCTCGGAATTTCCTTCATCAGGGACATGAAGCGCGATGGATTGAAATATGAGGGCGGCAACGTCCTCAATCCGCTCGACGGCCAGGTCTACAGGGCCAAGATGACGGTCAGTCCCGACGGTCAGACGCTGACGATGCGCGGTTATCTCGGAATCTCGCTGTTCGGCAAGGATGAGATCTGGTACCGGCTCCCCGATACTGCGATGGCCCAGGTCGATCCCGCGATCATCGCCAAATACCTGCCGGCGCAGGCCGCAGCGATGAAGCCGCCGGCCGGTGCAACGAAACCGCCGGCCGGTGCGAAGAAGGGCACGCCTCCGCGCTGACTTGTTTGCGATTCTTTGTCAGCGCGCCTCCGGCGCAATCACGACCGGCGCCGCCGGCGCCTCGGTCACCTCGGACTGGGCGGCATTGAGCTGAAGTACCGAGGCCACGGCCGGCAGGGCTGCGTCCGCCATCGCGGCGTGGCCTTCGGCGCTCGGATGCACCGCGCCGCCATAGACGGCCGAAAGAACACCCCAGGTCGCGTCATGGATGTCGGCGGGCTGACTGGATGACGGCAGCCCCTGCGGATAGGTCATTGCCGCGAAGTAACTGTCATTGGCATCGCGGATCCAGCGAGCGCGCGGAAGATAGGCGCGATAGTCCCCGGCGCTGCGGCCGCAAAGCATCGGCTGGCTGGCTGCAGTGACGAGGTCGGGATCGAAGCTTTCGCCCCTGGGTGAAAAGCACTCCCGATCGAATTCGGGATCGTTTTGGGCGCGCGCGCAGAATCCGTGGTTTGCGAATGCCGCCTGATGGGCGTCGACGAAGGTCATTCGATCTGCGCCGGGATCGCGGCACAGCACGCCCGACTGGCACAGTGCGAGTGCCTTCAAGTGCGGAAGGAATTCATTATCGACGTAGCCGGACACGTTGGCTAGCCGCTGCGATTGCGCGTTGAACGAGGGATGAATATCGAAGCCGGCGCGCCCGCCGGCGCAAGGCACGCCGCCTTCGGCAAGTGTCGGGTTGGCGTAGGACACAAAAACAACGCGCCGGAGATCGCCGACCAGCGGCTTCAGCGCCTCTCTCAGTCTGCCGAAGCTTTGTGGCAATTCCCGCGCCAGTGCGGCACGCGAATCGTCTAGTGATCCCAACACGCCGCTGCGCCTGAACAGCACGCGCTCGGTCGGGGTATCCACGATCACATCCGCGACCAGTCCGGAAAAATTGATGTCATTGGCGCCAATCGACAACAGGATCAGGTCGAGCTGGCGGTCGGGCTGTCGGCGCTTCGCGGCGCTGACGGCTTCGCGCAATTCGGCCAATTGCGCGTTGACCGTGCCTTGGCAGGCGCTTGCCGATTTCGTCGGCGGGCATTCCCGTGCGCGTTGGGCACCGAACAGTCCGTCGGCGATGGTGGCGCCGGTGCAGGCGAGCGGCAGATAGGTCACCGCGATGTGCGGATATTGCACGGCGAGCGCCAGCGCGGTGCGGGTCTGATAGCTGTAGAGCGAGCGGTGACAGGCCGCATTCAACCAGAGCGCGCTCTGACGCTGCCACACCTGCAGCGTGTCAGGGGCTTCGCAGGCCCGTCCGCCTTTATATCCGGCGCGGCTCGGGCGATAGTATTGGGCAGCCGCTGTTCCCAAATAAGAGCGGAAGCAAAAACCTTCCTCCGACAATGCGATCGGCCGGTCCGGATTGCCTTCACCGGACGCGATGCTATCGCCAAGGCCGGCGATGAAAATATCGCGCACCCTGATCTCGGTCGTGACTTGCTGCGGCGCATCGGGTCCGCTGGAGACCTCCACGGCAGCGACTGTGGGGCGGCCATAACGCGCCCGGAGATTGACCGGCTCGGCGCAATCGAGCGTGGATTGCTGCGGACCTTCGCCGTCGTCGAACGACCAGGCGCAGGTCGCGCCAACCGGAATTTCGCCGGTCAGCCGAACGGTGACCGGGTGATCCACCGGCGCCAGGTAGCTTTCCCTGACCTTATCGCGGATGCAGGGCTCGCTGATGCGGCCGGCGAGATCGATGCAGAGTCGGCTCACCATGTTGCGCGCCCAGCCGCGGCCGTCACTCTGCGGTTCCAGCGCCTGCTCGGATGCGAGAATGCTGCGGCCTTGCGCGTTTTCGGCATGAAGCAGGAAGTCGCGTTCTTCACGGAATAGCCGGAAGCGGTTGCGGACCTCCCACGAAATCTGCATCGGGTTGTCCGGGGCGCCTTGCACTGCCGCGGGAGCAGTCTGCGCTGCCACCCATTGCGCGGGCAATGCCGCCGGCGCTCCCGCGAGCAGCGCGCAGGCGATGATCGAACGGAGTTGAATTCGGACCATGGCGCTTTTGACGTTACTGGTGGGGCGGAAATAAGAGGGGTTCTCAAAATCCTTCAGCATGCAAGGTGAACGCGTCTTCCGTCCGGGCCTACGGAAGAGGGTAGAAGGAAAGTTGCTAGCCTTGCGATTTCCGGGTCTTCGCCGGCTGCGGCGGCTGCCGGCTTTTCAAGGGCTGCGGCGACTGGCGGCTCTTCATCTTCTGCGGCACGACGCCGGGGGCTGACAGGCCCTCGTTCAGCCTGCGCCGTTTCTGCCAGGGCACCACCACGTTGAGCCAAAGTTCGCGCGTTCCCAGGATCGAAATCGCGATGCCGAAGGGGATCACGAAATACAGGATGCGAAACACCACCAGCGTGGCCAGTAACTGCTCGCGGCCGAATTCAGGCAGCGCCACCAGCATCGCGGCGTCGAACACGCCGATCGACCCCGGCGCATGACTGGCGAAGCCGAGCAGCGTGGCCAGGATGAACACCACCGCCAGCGAAATAAACTCGATGCCCGGCTGCGCCGGCATCAATAGATACATCGCCATCGCGCAGAATCCGAGATCGACCACGCCGATCAGGATCTGTACCAAGGTCAGCCGCGCTGAGGGCAACACTACTTTCCAGCCATTCTGCCCGAGCTCGCGCCGATTTTCGCCCAAGGTCAGCCAGACGAGGTAGGCGCCGATGGCGGCGAGACCGGTGAGTGCGATCAACCGGTTGATGGCGGACGGCAACTGGTCCATCGCGGATGCGGCCCAGGGGTGCCAGGCCATCCCGATGCCGAGCACGAAGGTGTTGCCAAGCCAGAATGTCAGTCCGGAGAGGAAACAGATTTTAGCGACATCGATGGCGCTCAAGCCGTAATCCGAATAGATCCGGAAGCGGATCGCGCCGCCGGTGAACACGGTGGCGCCGATATTGTGGCCGATTGTGTAGCTGGTGAAGCTCGACAGCGCCGCGATGCGGTAGGGTACCTGTTTCTTGCCGATAGTCCGCAGCGCGAAGAAATCATAGAACGTCAGCGTACAGAATGCGCCGACCACGCACAGCGCGGCGAGGGCGATGCGGCCGGGCGGTATTTCGGTCAGCGCAATCAGGACCACGCCGGTGTCGACGCCCTTGAGGGTACGGACCAGAGTCGTGATTGCGAAGGCAATGATAAGCAGGCTCGCCGCGATCCCGACCTTTTTCCAGCCGATCCGTTTCGTGAAGCCACGCCCCAGCGTAGTCAGCAGTCCGTGCATTCATCCTCCCGGCAGGGCGGCTACAAGTTGCAAGCCTTTTCGAGCGATCGAGGCGGGCGACCGCCGATTGCTCCACCTGCGATGATCCATAAGGCAAAAACGCCGCGTTGTGCAGTCCTTGACAAGGCCGGCTAAAACCGTTCCGCCGGCGCGGCTGTCACACTCCGTACATATGCCGCAACGCAGGAGATTCGAGCCCTGCATGCAGTTGGCGCGGGTCCACCGTTCATCTGCGACGGTGTTCCGATGTTCCATCGTGACGTTTCATTACCCAGGAACAACCCCGCGGTCACACGGTTAGCGCTGGTATCGGCAACCGAACATGGCCGCGCTGCCAGGAACAACCCGCGCCGTCATGTTCCCAGAACAAAAAAGGATGCGAGCAATGGGACTCTTTACCAGAGACATCAAGACGATGAACGACCTGTTCGTGAATCAGTTGCAGGACATCTATTATGCCGAGAAGCAGCTTGTGAAAGCGCTTCCGAAAATGGCCGAGAAGGCGACAGACCAGCAACTCAAGCAGGGTTTCCTGACCCATCTCGATGAAACCAAAACGCACGTTCAGCGCCTCGAACAAGTGTTCCAGATGCATGGGGCCCAGGCGAAGGCGGTCGACTGTCCGGCCATCGACGGCATCATCAAGGAAGCCGATGAGACCGCCGGCGAGGTCGCGGACAAAGCGGTGCTGGATGCGGCATTGATCAACGCCGCGCAGGCCGCCGAGCACTACGAGATCGCTCGCTACGGCAGCCTGATCGCGTGGGCGAAGCAGCTTGGCCGCAACGATTGCGCCAGCGTTCTGCAGAAGACGCTTGAGGAAGAAAAGGCAACCGACAGGAAGTTGACCACGCTGGCGGAGAGCAAGATCAATCTCCGCGCGGCGAGCTGATCTTCCGACGAAAGACCATTGAGACAAAACGTCGCGCGGTCAGCGCGGCGTTTTGCGTTGTGGGCGTTACGCCTTGCGCAGCGCAAAGTGTGCGCCGCAGAACGCCATCGCCGCGCCCAGGCCCAGCGCCGCCAACCCTGCAAGCACGCCCGATATCGTCGGGATCGGACTGGGCGCGGAGGCCGCCTGGCCCGCGCCCGCCAGCACGAGCACGCCGACCGCAATCAGGAATTGCCGCATCCGCTGCGGAATTTGCCCCGATACCGCGCTGTGCATCAGCGTCGCCGTGAAATAGCCCCCCGAGAAGCCCATGGTGGCAATCAGCCACCACGCAATGGCTGCTCCCGCCGGCATGAATTCGCGTGTATCGGATCGCCACAGACCGCCGAGATCGAGCCCGTAACGCGCGCCCAGCATGTGCACGGCGAGCGCCAGCAGCATTCCCGAAATCAACGCGCCGGCGAGAATCAGGCGGCGTGGAAAATAGGTCGTCTCGGCCATGCTCCGCTTGTAGGATAAAGGCGGCGGTGCGTGCAAGCTGGCGCCACGAATTCAATCGATGTTTTCAAAGCAAGGTTGAGCCATGGCTTTCGGACTTGTTGCGTTGATCGCCGCGGCGATTTTTACCGGCGCAGCACTTTACGTGAATGTGGCCGAGCAACCGGCGCGGCTGTCGCTGGATGATCGCGCGCTCTTGATCGAATGGAAGCCTTCCTACAAGCGCGGAGCCGCGATGCAGGCGCCGCTCGCGCTGCTAGGTTGCCTGCTGGGATTGATCGCTTGGTGGCAGACCTCACAACCCGGATTTTTGGTCGGCGCCATTGCGATGATTGCGCCGTGGCCATGGACGCTGATCGGGATCAAGCCCACCAACGATGCGCTGCTGGCGACGGAGCCCGACCAATCGGGGCCGCAGATACGGGCGCTTGTCGTCAAATGGGGCACACTCCACAGCGTGCGCACCGCGTTCGGTGCGCTCGCAACGCTGGCCTTTTTGTGGGCATGTATGCCGCGCTAAGCGCGGCGTACGGATTGGCGAGCGCCTGCATCGATCACGCGAGAATGGCGGACTAGCTATAATGACTGGTTTGGCAAACAAGGCTGTGGATGTCCGTTATGCCTACAAGGCCTCCCTGATCGGCGCGGCGCATCAGTTCGAACTGACGGACGAGGGCTTGTCGTGGCAAATCGGCGGCAGGGCCGCGGTCTGGCCCTATGGCGATATCGCGGCGATCCGTCTGTCGTATCGTCCGGTATCGATGCAATCGCGCCGCTTTCGCGCAGATATCGAACATGCGAACCGTCAGCGCATCGCCATCCTCTCGACCAGCTGGCAGACCGTTGCCCTGGTGGCGCCGCAGGACAAAGACTACCGCGCCTTCATCACGCAGTTGCATCAGCGCATGGAGAAGGCGGGAGCCAGGGCCAGGCTGATCGGCGGCATCGGGCCGAAACTCTATGCCGTGGGCATTGCCTTCCTCGCGTTGGTTGCGATCGCGATATCAGGACTTCTGGTTCGCGCCCTCGCCACGGGCGCATTCGCAGGCGCATTGTTCCTGGTTGGTTTTGCCGTACTGTTTGCCTGGCAGGTCGGCGGCTTTATCCGGCGTAACAGGCCGCGGACCTATACGTTTGATCGATTACCGCAGGCGTTGCTGCCGTGAGACGCTGCACCGCGTCCGCAAACGAATAATTTCGGCCTAGTGCCGCACCACCAGCACCGAGCATTTGGCGTAGCGCACCACATGGCCGGCATTGGAGCCGAGAAAATAGGTCCGCATCGCCGGCCGGTGCGATGTCATGACGATCAGGTCGGCCTTGATCGCCGCGGCTTCCTCGAGGATCTCGTGATAGATGCCGCCCTGCCGCACAGCGGTGGAGATGCGCGAAGCATCGATGCCCGATTCGCGCGCTACGATGGCGAGCGCCTCCTCGGAGGTCTGGCGCTGCTGGGTGTCGAAATCGGCGGGGACATATTCGGCCAGCATCACCGGTGTCATCGGCAGCACGTTCAGAAGGCGCACCGTGCCGCTCCAGGTCTGCGACAGCGTCGCTGCCGTCGCAATTGCGGGTTTGGCCAGATCGGTATCGGCGAGATCAATCGGCACGAGAATGGATTTGAACATCTGCGCCTCCCTGTGCGACTTCAGCCTAGCATAAATTGACGGCGCGGGGACGCGTCAGGCGCATCTGCCTCAATCGCCTGAAGTTTGCTTCAGCAGCCTTGGAGTGACGAACAGCGCGAGCCGGCCGCGACGGAACGCCACGTCGGTCCAGTCGTCGGCCGCAAAGTCGAAAACCGCGAGCCCCGATGTCGGCAAGTTGTCGGAGAGTGCCTTGCGGCCGGCCGCGTCACCGCTGCCGACCAGCGCCAGCGCCAGTTCATGCATGCCCGGATTGTGTCCGACCAGCATCAGCCGCTTCGGATCGGTGGCGGATGCTTCGCGTATAGTTTGCAGGAGCTGTGACGGGCCGGCGCCGTAGAGTTCAGGCACAAGCTCGACCTGCGGCTCCGGGGCGAGGTCTTTCATCGCCTCCCAGGCGATTTCCCAGGTTTCGTGCCCGCGCACTGCGGGCGAAACCAGCACCAGATCGGGAAAAGGCGGATGCTGGCCGATCCAGCCGCCGATTTCTGCCGCGTCAGCCCGGCCACGCTTGTCCAATCGCCGGTCCTGATCGCGGCCTGAAGGTGCGTCGTGCTCGGTCTTGGCGTGGCGCAGCAGCATCAAACGGCGCATGACGCAATCTCGAATCGTTTCAGGTCTGCGGACTAATGTACCAGCCGAGCCCAGTGTGGTGGTTCAGAACTTCTCTTCGCCTTCGCCTGCCAGTGCGTCAAGAGAACTTCTCAACCAAA
>VAZH01000622.1 GCA_005884465.1 Alphaproteobacteria bacterium
AAAACTGCTCTCCAAGGTGTCGGCGGTGTTCTACGACCTGGTGTCGGCGGATTCCAACCCGGCGCTGCTCGAGATCGACAAGGAGGTGTCGTTGCGGATGGCGCGGCACTGGAACCCGATCATGATGAACGCGGTGCTGTTCGGCCGGATCGCGATGCTGCACGAAAATCGCGCTACGCTGCCTCTGACCGGCGAGCAGATGCGGCTGTTGGAGCGCACCTATACCCGCTTCCATCGCTCCGGTGCCGGGCTCGATGACGCCGCCAAGGCGCGGATGGCGGAGATCAACGAACGCCTGGCGCATCTTGGCACCGCGTTCAGCCATCATCTGCTTGGCGACGAGCAGGACTGGTTCATGGAACTCGGCGAGACCGATCGCGACGGCCTCCCGGACAGCTTTATCGCAGCCGCCAAGGCCGCAGCCAGCGAGCGCGGCATGGAAGGCAAGGCGATCGTGACGCTGTCGCGTTCTTCGGTCGAGCCGTTCCTGAAGAGCTCCGCCAGGCGCGACCTGCGCGAGAAGGTCTACAAGGCCTTCACCGCGCGCGGCGACAACGACAACGCCAACGACAACAACGCTGCTATCGGCGAGATCCTGGAGCTACGCGAGGAGAGCGCCAGGCTGCTGGGCTTTCCGACCTTCGCGGCCTATCGGCTGGAGGACTCGATGGCCAAGACGCCGGAGGCCGTGCGCGGCCTCTTGGAGCGGGTCTGGAAACCCGCGCGGGCGCGGGCGCTCAGAGATCGCGACGACTTGCAGGCGTTGGTTGCGGAGGACGGCGGCAATTTCGCGCTGGCGCCGTGGGACTGGCGCTACTACGCCGAAAAGCTGCGGCAGCGCCGCGCCAATTTCGACGACGCCGCGATCAAGCCCTATCTGGTGCTCGATCACCTGATCGAGGCCGCCATCGACACCGCTCACCGCCTGTTCGGCGTCACTTTCTCCGAGCGCAAGGATATCCCGGTCTGGCATCCGGACGTGCGGGTCTGGGAAGTGAAGGACGCCGCCGGGCAGCACAGGGCGCTGTTCTATGGCGACTACTTCGCCCGGCCTTCGAAGCGCTCCGGGGCCTGGATGACCTCGCTGCGCGAGCAGCAGAAGCTCGACGGCGACATCTATCCCCTGATCATCAATGTCTGCAATTTCGCCAAGGGCGCCGATGGCCAGCCGTCGCTATTGTCGCCGGATGACGCGCGAACCCTGTTCCACGAATTCGGCCACGGCCTGCACGGGATGCTGTCGGACGTGACCTATCCCTCGCTGTCCGGCACCAGCGTATTCACCGATTTCGTCGAGCTGCCTTCACAGCTTTACGAGCACTGGCAGGAACAGCCGGAGGTGCTGCGTCAGTTTGCCCGGCATTACCAGACCGGCGAGCCGCTGCCGGACGATCTCTTGCAGCGCTTCCTCGCCGCGCGGAAATTCAACCAGGGCTTTGCCACCGTGGAATTCGTCTCTTCCGCGCTAATCGACCTCGAATTCCACACCCAGCCGGCCTCGGCAAGCCGGGATGTGCGGGCGTTCGAACGCGCCGAGCTGGAAAAGATCGGCATGCCGGCGGAAATCTCGCTGCGACATCGGCCGCAGCAGTTCGGCCATATCTTTTCCGGCGATCACTACGCCTCAGGCTACTACAGCTACATGTGGTCGGAAGTGATGGATGCCGACGCGTTCGGCGCGTTCGAAGAGGCCGGCAATATTTTCGATCCCGTGGTCGCAAAACGTCTGCACGACAACATCTATTCGTCGGGCGGCTCGCGCGATCCGGAAGAGGCCTATGTCGCGTTCCGCGGCCGTGAGCCGGAGCCCGACGCGCTGCTGCGCCGCCGCGGCCTGCTCGAAATATCAGGGGAAGTCTGACATGACCACTGCGATGCGCCGGTTGCTGGCTTTGCTGCTGCTTGCC
>VAZH01000624.1 GCA_005884465.1 Alphaproteobacteria bacterium
AATCCGGCGCCGCACGACATCCTGGCGATCAAGGGCATCGAGGAACTCGCTGCCTATCTGGTCAACGAAATCCAGGAAGTTTACCGGCTGCAGGGCGTGCTCATCAACGACAAGCACATCGAGGTGATTGTCCGTCAGATGCTGCAGAAGGTCGAGGTTACCGACCAGGGCGACACCGACATGATCTCGGGCGAGCAGGTCGACAAGATCGAGTTCGATGCGCTCAACCTGAAGGCAAAGGAAGAGGGCAAGAAGCCCGCCACGGGAACGCCGGTTCTGCTCGGCATCACCAAGGCGAGCCTGCAGACCCGTTCGTTCTTCTCGGCGGCCTCGTTCCAGGAGACCACCCGCGTGCTCACCGAAGCCGCCGTCAACGGCAAGGTGGATCCGCTGGAAGGCCTCAAGGAGAACGTCATTGTCGGCCGGCTGATCCCGGCAGGCACCGGCGCCTCGATGGCCAAGATCCGGGAAGTCGCGGTCAAGCGCGACAAGCTGATTCTCGACGAGCGCGAGAAGCAGACTGCGATCGTGCCGACCGCGCCGGAAGCGGAACCGCTGGCTCTGCCGCCCGCGGACTAAGGGTTCCGCCAGGCTCCGACCAACAAGAAAGCCGGCTGCGAAGCCGGCTTTTCCTTTTTCAACGGCCTGACTCGTGCTTCACCCAGGTGATACGTGCTACCAAATCACCGTGTGATGTCTGACCATGCTGACGGCCCTTTCGATTCCCCATGAACGCATCAATTGATCCAGAACGTCTGATCGATCGCATTTATGAGGCCGGACTCATACCCTCCCTTTGGCCAGTCCTGCTTGGCGAACTCGGCGCAGCCGTCGGCGGCAATGGCGGCTTTCTGTTCGGCGTGCGGGATGATGGATACACAAGCGCGGTCAATTCTGTCGAATATGACCAGCTCATGCCGGTTTTCTTGAGAGACGGATGGAGCGAACGCGATCCGAATCTGCCGCGCGCCATCGCCCTGAATCATGCGGGCTTCGTCACTGACTATGATCTCCTCTCGGAGGAGGAGATTGCGACCAACGAAGTCTATTGCAATTTTTACCGCAAGCACGGTATCGGCTATCGGGCCGGGACGATCATTCCGATGCCAAGCGGCGATTCAATCGCGATTGTGATGCCGCGGCATCAGGATCACGGCCCGGTGCCGCAGGAGGTCGTCAATCTGCTGGATGGACTGCGGCCGCATCTGGCCCGGGCCTCCCTTGCAGCAAACCGCCTTGGCTTCGAGCGCGCAATTGCCCAGGTTGATGCACTGCAGGCACTGGGCCTGCCGGGTGCGGTGCTGCGCGGGCCCGGCCGGGTGTTCGCGGCGAACGGCCTGTTCGATGCGCTGATGCCTTCGCTGTTTCAGGATCGCGCCCAGCGCGTGACGATAACGGACGTTGCGGCGGATGTGCTGCTCGCCGATGCGCTCGGCACGCTGTCCCTTGCCGGCAGCCGGGCCGTGAAATCCATACCGGTCGCCGCGACGGTGGGTCACGTGCCGATGGTGCTGCATGTCATCCCCGTACGCGGTTCCGCACGCGATATCTTCACGCAGGCCACAGCGCTGCTGGTGGTGACGCCGGTCGACCGCGCCGCGATGCCGACCGCGGAGGTTCTGCAAGGCCTGTTCGACCTCACACCGGCGGAAGCGCGCGTGGCGCGTGGCATCGGCCAGGCTGAAACCATTGATACACTTGCCGATGCGACAGGCGTCAATCGGGAGACGGTGCGCAGCCAGCTCAAGGCCGTGCTATCCAAGACCGGCCTCTCGCGCCAGCAGGAGTTGGTCAGCCTGCTCGCCGGCAAGGCGTTCCGTGGCGGTTAGACAATCGTCCCCACGGTTGCGGAGGCGGACCGTCTGGGCCCGCTCGTCGGCG
>VAZH01000625.1 GCA_005884465.1 Alphaproteobacteria bacterium
GACAATCTGGCGATACAGATCGGCATATCGACGAGCGGAATTGCGCCAAGATACATCGACGGTCATGCCTTTTTTCTGAATGCTTCGCCAAACCGGCTTGTCGCTGAACAAGGCATCCGCTCGACGGATTGCGCCAGCGAGATTTTCGACCGTGACCGGCCCAAATTGGACTCCTGTTGCTTTGCCGCCGGCAATAGCCGCTTCGTCGGCGTCAATAACGGTATCGGCTAGTCCGCCGACACGGGATACGATGGCAACTGCTCCGTATCTCAAGGCGCAAAGCTGGGTCAGTCCGCAAGGTTCAAACCGCGACGGCACCACGAGCGCATCCACGCCGGCCTGGATCTGGTGAGCCAGTTTCTCATCATAGCCGATGGACGCGCTGATCTGATCCGGGTTGGATGCTGCGGCCGCCTTGTAGCGGCTCTCAAGGTCCGAATCTCCGCTCCCCAGCAGCGCTATTTGCGTGCCATCGCTTACGATGGTCGACAAGTTCGCAAGAAGGAGATCAAGCCCTTTCTGCCAGGACAAGCGACTGATCACACCGAACAAGAGGGCGTCGGGCGCGATTCGAAGACCAAGTCGCCGTTGTAGCGCCACTTTATTGGCCGCTCGCTTGTCAAGGTCACCGGAATTGAAAGTTGAAGCGATGTTGGGATCCGTCGCGGGATTCCAGACTGATGTGTCAATGCCGTTGAGGATGCCGCTCAGCTGATTTGCCCGCGCGCGCAAAAGGCCGTCAAGCCCCATGCCTGCCTCGGGTTCCTGAATCTCGACCGCGTAGGTTGGGGAAACCGTTGTGATTCGATCCGCGAACAGCAGACCGGCCTTCAAGAATCCAATCGTCCCGTAGTATTCGACACCGTCGATGGTGAACGATTCCAGGGGTAGACCGATCGCGCTGAGCATTTCCCGCGGAAACTGCCCTTGATAAGCGAGATTGTGAATTGTCATTACCGTAGCTGGCCGGCGCCGTTCGCTATAATGCAAATAGGCGTGGGTCAGTCCGGCCTGCCAGTCATGCGCATGCACGACGTCCGGTACGAAGGACGGGACAGCTCCCAGCCCAATATCGGCAGCCACCCGTCCGAGCGCAGCAAATCGAATGCCGTTATCGGGCCAATCCTTGCCGTCCGGCGCGGCATAAGGGTTTCCCAAACGTGCGTAGAGATGCGGGGCATCGATCACGAAGATGTCGAGCTCGCCGCACGAACCGCAGAGTAAGCGCGCGATTCCTCCATGGAGATTCGGGTAGTAGAGCACCTCGTCGGCCATTCCCAGCGCCTGCATGACGTCAGGAAATCCCGGCACGATGGTGCGAACCTCGATTCCTTCTGCGTTCAAGGCCACCGGAAGCGCGCCAACCACATCGGCGAGACCGCCGGTCTTGATAATCGGATAAATTTCGGATGCGACCGCGAGGGCGCGAATTGACCTCATGCCTTCAGTCCGTCGATCATCGGCTGCGTAATAAGACAGATGCCCTGTTGAGTGGTCCGGAATCGTTTCGCATCGAGTTCAGGGTTTTCTCCTACTACTAGTCCATCCGGAATTCGTACACCGCGGTCAATCACGACATTTGCCAATCGAGCGCCCTCGCCTACGTCAACGTAAGGCAGAATTACGGCATTTTCGACCTTGGCAAATGAGTGAAGGTGTACACCGGTGAAAAGCAGGGAACGTCGTAATGCCGCACCGGATATTATGATACATCCTCCGGAGACGAGTGACGTTACCGCCTCTCCGCGACGGCCTTCTTCATCATGAACGAATTTCGCTGGTGGCGTGATTTCAGCGTGAGTCCAGATCGGCCATGAGCGGTCGTACAGGTCGAGTTCCGGCAGAACGTCTGTGAGATCGATATTCGAAGACCAATATGCGTCCACCGTTCCCACGTCCCGCCAATAAGTGCGAGGATCGTTGCCGGACCGAACGCAGGAACGGCTGAATTGGTGCGCCACCGCGCGGCCTTGTTTCACGATGTAAGGGATAACGTCCTTGCCGAAATCGTGACTTGAATTCGGATCCATCGCATCACGTCTCAGTTCATCGATCAGAAATTTCGTGTCGAAGACATAGATTCCCATACTGGCGAGCGATTTGTCGGGTTTGCCCGGCATAGGCGGCGGATCACTGGATGGCGTCGTTGTCGTCAACGTGCATGATTCCGAAGCCCCTCGATTCCGATCGTGGCATTTCGAGACAGCCGACTGTGACGTTCGCGCGCTGCTCGACATGCTGTCGCAGCATGAGTTCGTAGTCCATTTTGTAGACATGGTCCCCGGCGAGAAGCACGATGAATCTGGCTTTATGCGGCTCGATGATATCGATGTTCTGATAAACGGCGTCCGCTGTCCCGAGATACCAGTTTGTCTCGGAGACGCGTTGGCTGGCCGGCAGAATGTCGAAGCTCTCATTGCGTTCCGGGCGAAAGAAATTCCAACCCATTTGGAGATGCCTGATCAGGCTGTGGGCCTTGTATTGGGTAGCGACCGCAATTCGGCGAATGCCGGAGTTCACAGCGTTGGAGAGCGCAAAATCGATGATGCGCGATTTTCCGCCGAAATAGACGGCCGGTTTGGCGCGTCGATCGGTCAACTCCATAAGGCGACTGCCGCGCCCGCCAGCAAGCACGAAGGCAAGAGCGTGTCGCGCAAGGGGCTCATGTCGGTCTGCTCGCATCTGGTCCTCCCCTACAACGCTCGATCGGAGTCGAGCTGTTCTGCTTGTGGCCGCGCCCGGCGCAAAGAATCGTCGTATCCGCGGCGATCGCTAATGCACCGAGGCAACCGCGGCAGTCAGACGAATGCACCAGTCAGGCCTTTGCCTTGCAGCTCTTTCAGGCGTGATTTAAGCATACAGCCCGGGCACACCCCGGTTGCAACAATAATCGGCGAGATTGTTCCGTCTTTAAGTGGGACAGTGAGAACCGTAGCAGTGGTTGGCGGTATGGTTCTGGATGTCGCAAAAGCCGCGCCGTTGCCCGAAGCAAAGCCGAACGACGTCGGATTTTCGCAACAGGTTTGGCCAGGCTGGACGATTTCTTCGCCCGCGAGACGGCCGCTAAACGTGTGTCCGGCGCGGTGGTCGCCATCGCACGCGATGATAAGCTCGTCCACTACAAGGGGTACGGCCAGCTCGATTCGACAAAAGATACGCCGATTCCGCTCGGTGCCGTATTCGCACTCGCGTCCATGACCAAGCCAATGGCGGCGGTCGCTGGGCTGATGCTCCTGGAGCAAGACCATAATCGCCGATTAGCGAACTGCTTGAGCCCGCCCTTCGTGATTTTCATGAAGCGCCAAGCGTTCCTCGCCAGATTCCGTTCGGCTCGGATTCGCGGATTCAAATCGCGGACTAGCAACCACCGAGACCGACATTCGCTGCTAGTGGCCGTTTGACGAGTTCGCGCCCCTTGGGGGCCGCCGGATACCCGGCGACAGATCGGCATTCAGCCGTGATACGCAAACAGCTCGATTGGGTCGTTGAAGCCGCGCACCGGATATTCGCCAACGCGTTCGAGATCGAAATCGCTTTCGACGAAGTCGGCGAACGCGCGGGACAGCAGCACCGTTCTCCCCAATTGTTTGGTGAGGGTTTCGAGACGCGAAGCCATGTTGACCGCAGGACCGATGACCGTGAAGTCGAGCCGGGTGCGCGACCCTATATTGCCGTACATGACGTCTCCGACGTGGACGCCGATGCCGTAATTCAGCGGCGCACGACCGGTTTCGCTGTTCTTTTCGTTCAGGGCAACCATGGCCTGACGGGCTTCGGCCACGGCATGCAGCAGATTTGCGCAGGCCGACGGCTGGCTGAGCGGAAAAATGGCGAGCAGACCGTCGCCGATGAATTTCAATATTTCTCCGCCATGTCGCGCAATCGGCTCCGACATCGCGTCGAAATAGCCGTTCAGAAGA
>VAZH01000620.1 GCA_005884465.1 Alphaproteobacteria bacterium
GTGTGCGCCGCATTCAGGTCTGCTGATTCTGATTGGCGCGAAACTTCCGTCGCGCGTTTGAAGTTTGAGCCCGGCCGATGCTTCGGCCGGGTTTTTCTTTTTCATTTAAGTTGCGCGCATTCTGGTCGCAGAACCGGTATCCACTTTTGCGGAATACGCGTTAGCGCGCCGCGCCGATCGAACGCAGCACCGCTTCGCTCGGCCAGCAATCCACCTTCAATCCCGCCGATTTCTGGTACGCCCCGAGCGCGGCGCGGGTCTGCATCCCGGCCTTGCCGTCAAGTTTATCCTTGTAGAGACCGATGCGCGTCAGGTGACGCTGCATGGCTTCGACATCGGCGCTGCGCAGCTGGGTCGATGCCGACCACGGTGTCGCGAACGGCTGCGGGCGCAACATGCGGTCGCTGAGGTGCCCGACGAACAGCACGTACAGATCGGAAAAATTATATTCCTTGATGACGAAATAATTCCCGGTGGTCAGAAACGCCGGCCCATAGATGCCCTCGGGCTGCAGCAGCGACGCCGGCTGCGACTGTTCGGTCGCGCTGAGCTGTTGTCCCCGCACCGGCACAAAACCCTCGCGCAGCCATTCGCCGATCGGTTTTGTCACTTCCGGTACGCCGATGCTGCAATCGACATTCGCCGGCGCACGCACTTCATAGGCCCAGCGCACGCCCGGTTGCCATCCCTTGTTGACGAGCTGCTGCGCGGCGGAGGCGAGCGCGTCCGGCACCGAGTGCCAGATGTCGCGGCGGCCATCGCCGTCGAGATCGATAGCGTGCTTGTAGAATTCCGACGGCAGGAACTGCGTAAGACCGGTGGCGCCGGCCCAGGACGCGCGCATGTCCTTGCGCGACACCTCGCCGTCGCCAAGGAGTTTCAGGGCCAGGATGAATTCGCTGCGATACTGATCCTTGCGCCGGCCGACATAGGCTTGCGTCGCCAGCACGCGCAACCCGTCGTTGGGCAGCGTGTAGCGGCCGTAATCTGTTTCGCGGCCCCAGATCGCGAGCACGATCGTCGCAGGCACGCCGAAGCGCGCTTCGATCGCGGCAAGTGCTGTGCGATGCTTCTGCATCAGCCGTTGCCCCTCGGCCGCAAGCCGCGCGATGCTGGCTTCCTTCAAATAGTCCGCCGGCACCTGCACGAACTCGGCCTGCGACGGCGCACCGGTGGCCGGGCGTCCGGGCAGGATCAGATCGGGCAACTTGTAATCGGGCTC
>VAZH01000621.1 GCA_005884465.1 Alphaproteobacteria bacterium
GACGTGGCGGAGACGCTGGCGATCGAGCGCGCCAAAAAGCTGTTCGGCGCACAGTTTGCGAACGTGCAGCCGAATTCCGGCAGCCAGATGAACCAGGCGGTGTTTCTGGCGCTGCTGCAGCCCGGCGACACGTTCATGGGTCTCGACCTCGCCGCCGGCGGACATCTCACCCATGGCGCGCCGGTCAATATTTCCGGCAAATGGTTCAAGGCGCAACACTACACCGTGCGCCGCGACGATCAGGTCATCGACATGGACGAGGTCGCACGCCGCGCCGAAGAAGTTAAGCCGAAACTGATCATCGCCGGCGGTTCGGCCTATTCACGGTCATGGGACTTTAAACGCTTCCGCGAGATCGCCGACAGCGTCGGGGCCTATCTGATGGTGGACATGGCGCATTTCGCCGGTCTTGTCGCCGGCGGCGTGCATGCTTCGCCGGTGCCCTATGCACACGTTACGACGACGACCACGCATAAGTCGCTGCGCGGACCGCGCGGCGGATTGATGTTGTGGAATGATGAGGCGCTGACCAAGAAGCTCAACTCGGCCGTTTTCCCTTGATGCATGTGATCGCGGCGAAAGCGGTTGCGTTCGCCGAAGCGTTGCGCCCCGACTTCAAGGTTTACGCGAAGAACGTGGTGGAAAACGCCAAGGCACTGGCGGAATCGCTGCGTGCCAACGGCCTCGACATCGTCTCGGGAGGCACCGACAACCACCTGATGCTGGTTGATCTGCGGCCGAAAGGTCTCAAGGGCAATGTCTCGGAAAAGGCATTGGTGCGCGCGGCGATCACCTGCAACAAGAACGGCATTCCGTTCGACCCCGAGACGCCATTCGTCACGTCCGGTCTTCGTTTGGGGACGCCGGCTGCAACCACGCGCGGCTTTGGGGTTGCCGAATTCAAGCAGGTCGCCGGCTTGATTGCCGAAGTGCTCAATGCGATCGCGCAGTCGCAGGACGGCAAGGCGCCGCTGGTGGAAACCGCGATCAAGGAACGGGTGAGGGCGCTCACCGACCGTTTCCCAATCTATCAATAAGGTGTTGGCCGGATGCGATGTCCCAGCTGCAACAGTCTCGATACGCAGGTGAAGGACTCGCGTCCAACCGAGGATTCCGCAGTGATCCGGCGACGGCGGGTTTGCGTCGCTTGCAATTTCCGCTTCACCACTTTTGAGCGGGTGCAGCTGCGCGAACTCACGGTGATCAAGCGCAACGGCCGCCGGGTACCGTTCGATCGCGACAAGCTGGTGCGCTCGGTGCAGATCTCCTTGCGCAAGCGCCCGGTCGATCCGGAGCGAGTCGAGAAGATGGTCTCGGCCATCGTGCGCGAGCTTGAAAGCGGCGGGGAAGCCGAGATTTCTTCCGAGGCGATCGGGGAGATCGTGATGGAGCATCTGCGCCAGCTCGACGACGTCGCCTATGTGCGCTTCGCCTCGGTCTATCGCAATTTTCGCGAAGCCAAAGACTTTGAAGCCGTGCTCGGCGAGCTCTCCGGCGACGACGACGCGCGGATTGCCCTGTTACGCAAATGATCTTCCGGATTCTGGAAGACCAGCTCGCGCAAAAATCCAGGGAATCGAAGGCCGCTGACCAGCGCTTCATGCAGCTGGCGCTGACACTCGGGCGGCGCGGGCAGGGGCTCACCTGGCCGAATCCGGCCGTCGGGGCGGTCGTGGTCAAGGACGGCGTTATTATCGGCCGTGGCTGGACGCAGCCGGGCGGCCGTCCGCATGCCGAGCCCGAGGCGCTCAAGCGCGCCGGAGAGGCAGCGCGCGGCGCCACCCTCTATGTGACGCTGGAGCCATGCTCGCATGTCGGCAAATCGCCACCCTGTGCCGACGCCGTTATTGCCGCCGGTATTGCGCGCGTCGTATCGGCGATCGAGGATCCCAATCCGGAAGTCGCCGGCCAGGGCCATGCAAAACTTCGCGCCGCGGGCATCACTGTGGATATCGGGCTCGGCGCGGCTGAGGCCGCGCGCGATCATGCCGGACACTTCAGGCGCGTCCGAGACAGGCGTCCCCACGTAATCCTGAAATTGGCGGTGTCGTCCGACGACAAGATCGGCGCGGCCGGCCGCAAGCCGGTCGCGATATCGGGCGAAGCCGCAAAGGCGCGGGTACATCTGTTGCGCGCGCAATGCGACGCCATCCTGGTCGGGATCGGCACCGTGCGGGCGGACGATCCGCTTCTGACCTGCCGCCTGCCGGGCATGGCGGCCCGCTCGCCGGTGCGCGTGGTGCTGGATCGCAGCTTGCGCATTCCCGGCAGCTCGAGGCTGGTTCATTCCGCGCGCGAGACGCCGCTGTGGGTGATGACCTCGAACTTGGCGGAAGCGCCCGCCGCCATGAAGCTCGGCGCCGCCGGCGCGAAGGTGATCCGCGTCGCGACCGCGACACCGCCGCCGGGGCTTGATCTCCCAGCCGTGCTGCGTGCGCTTGCCGAAAAGGGCATCACCAGGCTGCTGGTGGAAGGCGGCGCCCGGGTGGCGTCATCCCTTGTCGCCGCAGGTTTTGTCGACGAAGTCTGGCTGTTGCGCGGCGCCGAGCCTGTCGGTGCCGACGGCGTGGCCGCGCTGGGCGCATTGCCGCTGACGGCAATCACGCAGTCGCCGAATTTTCGGGTTCGTGCTAGCCAAAGCCTGCAAAAGGATACACTTACGATCTACGAACGCGCTGCCTAAGTTCGTCATGCCCGGCCATAGCAGTCTGTTCTGCGCAGACTGCGTAAACTTGTCTGCGATGCCGGGCATCCACGTCTTGGCCGCAGGATGATAGAGAAGACGTGGATGGCCGGGACAAGCCCGGCCATGACGGTGTTAAAGGGATTAAGGGATTTAAATGTTCACCGGCATCGTCACCGACATCGGCGAGATCGTCAGCCTGACGCCGACGGCGGAGGGGCAATTGCACCGGCTGCGCATTGCGTGCCGCTATGATCGCTCAACCATTGCGGATGGCGCGTCGATCGCGTGCAACGGCGTCTGCCTCACGGTGGTGGCCTCGGGCGTGGCGGGTGACAAGAGCTGAGAGCTGGTTCGAGGTCGATGCGGCCGCGGAGACGCTTGCCATGACCACGGCAAAACACTGGACCCGCGGCACAAAACTCAATCTCGAACGCGCGCTGAAGATCGGCGACGAACTGGGCGGGCATATTGTTGCCGGACATGCCGATGGCATCGCCACCATCGTCAAGCGCGACAATCTTCCTGACATGGCGCGGTTTGAACTGCGAACCACGCGCGAGCTGGCGCGCTTTATCGCGGCCAAGGGCTCGGTGACGCTGGACGGTGTGTCACTGACGGTGAATACGGTGCAGGACGTGGTGTTTTCGGTATTGATCATCCCGCACACGCTCAATGTGACGACGCTCGGTGGCTGGCGCGCGGGGACTGAGGTCAACCTCGAGGTCGACTTGATGGCGCGCTACGCGGCGCGGCTTGCGGAAATGAAATAGGCTCAACGGTAAATGTGTCATACGCGGGCTTGACCCGCGTATCCATCCCCTTAAGGAGATGGATTGCCGGATCAAGTCCGGCAATGACGACTTTTCTGGATGATTGAACGATGGCGGACGCGCGGCGCGCACAGTTGAAGGATCAAACA
>VAZH01000616.1 GCA_005884465.1 Alphaproteobacteria bacterium
GGAGACGGATGCGCTCGGAGAGCGGTCCCTCGAATACGCGCATGAATTCGAGGCGGCCGTTGCGCATGGTCCGGGATTCGATCCAGGAACTGTGCTGCTTCGGCGCGATGATAAGGACTTCAAGTTGCGGACATTCGAGCATGCGGTCGCGGATGCGCCGAGCGATCTCGACGGCACTCACGAACTGGTTTTCGATGTAAATCGATCTCTGCGCCCTTGCGATCGACGCCAGAATCGAATTCTTGATTTCTTCCGCGTGGCCGTGGCCGGGCAAAGCCGGTTCAGTTCGCTCGATCAAAATAGTGGCATCCGAAAAATGCGGCTCCAGATCGGCAGGCCATATGTCCGTTCGGTCCACGAGCCTGGCGGCGCATTCGTGACCAGCAAGGTCAAATCGAGTTCTTGCAAGTTCGCCAAGTCGCAGCGCCGTATCGCCGTCCACCATGAGCTGGACATCGTGAAAAGGCGGATAGGGTTGTCCGCTCGGGTCGATGCGGTCGCCGGATCGGGCGGCATGGGTGTGGTCGTCCCATCTGCGAATGGTGAGGTCGAGCCCGCCCGCGAAAGCCAGCGAGTCATCGATCACCACGAATTTCTGGTGCTGTGCCGAGCCTAGCGGAAGCGAGTCGTCGAGGCAGAACACAAGATTATCGGGGCCCTCGAATTGCGCGGCGGGAAACCACTCGCGCTCGCCCGCGTAGAGGATGATGGATTTCCAGACAAGGACATTTATGGAAAGTTCGGATCGGGCGGTTGCGAGTGCTTTGAGGAACTCGCCGAGTTCGCGCGGCCAGCCATCTACCGGTTCGTTTGCACCGAAGAACCGCATACGGCTGTGAATGTCCCATCCGATAATCCAGATCGAATGGCGCGCGGACAACAATGCATGCCGCAGCACGCGAAAATATTCGGCAGCGTCAACCAGGAGCCGCGCGTTGCGGGCATGCGTCTTCCGCCAAAATGTTTCGTGGTCCGGCATCCTTTATGGCTAGCGCTCCGTTCCTTCGTCGGTAGATCGCAAACGACCGCGTCTACTCGGGTGGAACGGCTGGCGGCGGATCGAGTTCCGGCCTTGCCGTTGATTTGGGCATCCAAGAGACCAAGAAGGCCCTGCGGCTTGAGCTTCTTCACTGGCGACCAAGGCCTTCCAGCTCGCGGGCACGCGCCTCGGTCATACTGCGCATGCATTCACCGGCGTCGAGCCGCGCGATCGTGCCCTCGCCCAAGCCGTAATACAGGCAGTTGGCGTCGCGATACTGTATCCATGAGCGTTGCGCGGCGCGCAATTGCTCGCCCTGCAGCGGCACCGCATCCTTGAGGGCCTGCTGATAGGCTGTTGTCATCCGCTGGTCCCACTGGGCGGTCCTGGCCTTGAGGCACTCGACCATCTCGAAGGTGTTGCCGTCGCAGGATTTTTCGGGGTCACCCTGGTCGCCGGCATCGGCAGCCGACGCCAGCAGCAGCATCGTGGCGGCACAGGCGACCGATCTCGGCATCATGCTCATGCCGCAGGCGGCGTCAGGCCGAGACGCTTGGCGATGATCCTGTCCATCATCCGTTTGGGCAACCAGGCCGTCATCAGGTGCCGCATCGGATCCGGGGCGATCTGATAGCGCACCTTGGGATTGGACAAAGTCAAGGCGTCAAACACACGCTCGGCGATCTTTTCCGGCGGCAACCCGATCGAGTCGAGATGCTGCATATAAGCGCCGACCTTCTGCAGCGCCGGCAAGTAGGGCGAGTTCTGGTAGCGGGAAGTGTCGACGGCCTCCTGACCCTTGCTCCAGATCGGCGTCTTCACCGGGCCCGGCGCGATGATGATGACATCGATGCCGAACAGCATCATTTCGCGGCGCAGGCTTTCGGACAGTCCCTCGATCGCGTGCTTGGAGGCCGCATAGGCCGCCGTCAGCGGGTTGCCGTTCTTGCCGGCCACCGAACTGATCATCACGATCCGGCCCTTCGGCCCTTTCAACGAGGGATCGGACCCGAGCAGCGGGCCAAAGGCCTGCGTTGTGATGATCGGCCCGATGACGTTGACATCCATCTGGCGGCGGAATTCGTCGGCCGCGAGTTCGAGCACCGGCCCCGCGACTGCAATGCCGGCGTTATTGACGAGGCCAAACAGCGTTTCGCCATTGAGCGCGGCGCGGACCTGGCGAGCGGCGGCCAATACCGTGGCCTCGTCGGTGACGTCGAACAATAGTGGGATGAAATTGGCGCCGAATTCGCGTTTCAGCCGGTCGGCGTCGGCCTCCTTGCGCACGCTGCCGAACACGCGAAATCCGCGATCGAGCAGCAGTTTTGCTGTGGCCCAGCCGATCCCGGTAGAGGCTCCGGTGATGACAACGGATTGCATAATCGGTCCTTTCAACATCCTTGCGAACGGTCTTTTCGATCTTGCACGGCGCGGCAATGCCAAGGGCCAAAATCCTGCAAGCCCCTGGAAGCAATTATCTGAACCGCAGATTTTCACGCGAGAGCTGGCCGATCGCAGTGCAGCCCA
>VAZH01000613.1 GCA_005884465.1 Alphaproteobacteria bacterium
CGACTTCACCTTCTCGACCGCCTTGACCCACATCTCGAAGCCGATGACGTGCGCTTCCATCGGATCGTTGGTCACGCGCTTCGGATTCTTGGTGTAGGCCTGCCAGGCCTTGATGAACTTCTCGTTGGCCGGATTCTTGATCGACTGGAAGTAGTTCCAGGCGGCGAGATGGCCGAGCAGCGGCTTTGTGTCGATGCCGGCGAGTTCTTCTTCACCGACCGAGAACGCGACAACC
>VAZH01000614.1 GCA_005884465.1 Alphaproteobacteria bacterium
ATCATGATGTCTTCCTGCTTGACGCCCTTCGACTTCAAGTAGGCTTCGAGGATCTTGTTGGTGGTGCGCGGATAGACGTAGTCGGTGCCGGCCAGCACCCAGCGCTTCACCTTCTCGTCCTTCATCAGGTAGTCGACCGCGGGGATCGCCTGCTGGTTCGGCGCCGCACCGGTGTAGAACACGTTGCGCTCGGACTCTTCGCCCTCGTACTGCACGGGGTAGAACAGGATCGAGTTCAGCTCCTTGAATACCGGCAGCACGGACTTGCGCGACACCGAGGTCCAGCAGCCGAACACGACCGAGACCTTGTCCTTGGTGATCAGCTCGCGCGCCTTTTCGGCGAACAGCGGCCAGTTCGAGGCGGGGTCGACCACGACGGCCTCGAGCTTCTTGCCGAGCACGCCGCCCTTCTTGTTCTGCTCATCGATCAGGAAGAGAACGGTATCCTTCAGCGTGGTTTCGCTGATGGCCATGGTGCCGGACAGCGAATGCAGGACGCCGACCTTGATGGTGTCGTCAGCGGCCTTGGCGTTTGAAAATGTAGCCAGGCCCAAAACCAGGCCGGCGGTGGCCGCCAGCCAGCGACGGCGGCTCATCGTCGTTAAATCGTGAGTCAATTGAGTAAGCATGAGGTGTCATCTCCCTGACGCAGACGCGTTAAACGCTGCGAACGGCCCCACGGCCGCCTGCGTTAACGGAATCGCAAGAACCATGCCATCGGCCGAAAACGGGATAAGCCTATATAATCGCTTTGGAATCCCGAGTGCGCGGAAACCAGTGGCGGCAAATTTGCTTATTTTTTAGACTGCGGAAATGTATGCTTTGGTGGCAAACTATCTATTTTTTGTGCAAATGTCGCAATTTGGCTAAATTTCTTGCACGAATTTTGGTCGTTTGAATTTCTAACGGGCGCCACCATTGGGGTCTGGCTAACCGGTTTCCTTAACCGCGCGGACGGCATGCGCGGAATTCACCTTGAAAGCGCCGCGCTTGTGCTCCATATGATCTGCGTGACCTAGAGAATCATCAGGTCCTTGCGAGCCGCGTGTTCTGAGCCCGTTCAACGGTTTCTGGCTTGCCCCTTTTCAGCTAGCACAACCGACGCCCCAGACACGCGGGTGTCTCAGACACCCTCGCGCGCACCTGGCCATGAAGCCGGGCGCCTGCTTTTTTAATGGAAAGAACCCACTTTTGACCTCCTTTCAGGATTTCGGCCTCGCCGATCCCATCTCGCGTGCACTCAAGGAAGAAAATTACCACACGCCCACGCCCATCCAGGCCCAGACCATCCCTCTCGCAATGACCGGCCGTGACGTCGTCGGCATCGCCCAGACCGGCACCGGCAAGACCGCAGCCTTTGCGCTGCCGATCCTGCACCGCATTCTGGAAAACCGCATCCGGCCGCAGCCCAAGACCTGCCGCGTGCTGGTGCTCTCGCCGACCCGCGAATTGTCGGGCCAGATCCTCGACAGCTTCAACGCCTATGGCCGCCACATCCGCCTGAGCTCGGCGCTGGCGATCGGCGGCGTGCCGATGGGCCGCCAGGTCCGTTCGGTGATGCAGGGCGTCGAAGTCATGGTGGCGACCCCCGGTCGCCTGCTCGATCTCGTCCAGAGCAACGGGCTGAAGCTTAACCAGGTCGAGTTCCTCGTACTCGACGAAGCCGACCGCATGCTCGACATGGGCTTCATCAACGACATCCGCAAAGTCGTCGCCAAGCTGCCGA
>VAZH01000633.1 GCA_005884465.1 Alphaproteobacteria bacterium
ATGCCTGTGCCGCCGGCGTGTTGGATACCGACGCCGGCAAGCTAATCGCGCAGGAATCACAGCCGATGAAGCGCGGCCACGCCGAAGCCCTGATGCCGCTGATCGCGCGGGTCATGAAAGAGTCCGGCATCGCTTTCTTTTCGCTGGACCGCATCGCCGTGACCACCGGCCCCGGCAGCTTTACCGGCTTGCGGGTCGGTCTTTCCGCCGCGCGCGGCATCGCGCTGGCCGCCAACAAGCCGGTGGTCGGACTGACCACGCTGACCGCCTATGCGGCACCCGTTGTCAGCCAGAACGGCGAGCAACCGGTCATCTCCGCCATCGATGCCCGGCATGACCAGGTGTACTTTCAGGTGGTCAGCGGCAATGGCAGTGCGTTGATCCGCCCGTGCATCGCGCCGATCGAGGAGGCGCTCGACGCCTCGCGGTTCGGCGCGCCGCATCTGGTCGGCAATGCCGCCAATATTCTTGCCGAGCGCTGGCCGGCGCAGGCGCCGCCGCCCTTCAGGGTCGATGCGCAGGCCGCGCCGGATATCGCCTGGGTGGCGTGGCTCGGGGCCGCGGTCACTCCGGACACCGCGCCAGCCCGACCGTTTTATCTGCGCGCGCCCGATGCCAAGATTCCAAGGGACCCGCTGCCGAAAGCCTCGCAGCCATCTGCGCCATGATGGCGTGGCTCTCCGAATTGTGGAGCGGCGGAACCGTGGCGGTCGAGCCCGCAAGCTTGCGCGATGCCCCGAAACTCGCCGAGCTTCACGGCGCTTCGTTTCACCGCGGCTGGGGCGAGGGCGAATTCGAGGCCATGCTGACCGAGCGCAACACGCTGGTGCACCGCCTGAGGATGGGGCGGAAAACAATAGGCTTTGCGGTATCGCGCATGGCGGCGGACGAGGCGGAAATCCTCTCGATCGCCGTTGATGCCGGTCATCGCGGCCGTGGCCTGTCGCGCAACCTGCTGCTGACGCATCTTGGCCATCTCGCTGGCCGCGGCGTGCGTAGCGTGTTCCTCGAGGTCGAGGAAAATAATCAGCCGGCGCGGAGGCTCTACCAACGGGCCGGATTTGCCATCGCAGCGCGCCGCGAACGCTATTACCGGCAGGCGAGCGGGGAACAATTGAACGCACTTCTGATGCGTCGCGACTTGTCGTAACGCGCCGGCGGTGGCACAACAGGCCGCACTGAAGGCGAGCCCCATGACCGCACTGAAATCCACGCCCGCGCTCAAGGCCACCGGCATCGAAGCCCGCTGCGCCGCCACCGGAATGCGCATGACCGAGCAGCGCCGCGTCATCGCGCGCGTGCTGGCGGAGGCGGTCGATCATCCCGACGTCGAGGAACTGTATCGCCGCTGCGTCGCGGTCGACGACAAGATCTCGATCTCGACGGTGTACCGCACCGTGAAACTGTTCGAGGACGCCGGCATCATCGAACGGCATGACTTTCGCGAGGGCCGCGCCCGCTACGAACAGATGCGCGACAGCCATCACGACCATCTGATCAATCTGCGCGACGGCAAGGTGATCGAATTCACCAACGAAGAGATCGAAAAGCTGCAGGCCGAAATCGCCCGCAAGCTCGGCTACAAGCTGGTCGATCACCGGCTTGAGCTGTATTGCGTGCCGCTGGACGACGAAAAATCGTGAGCGTCATTCCGGGATGGTGCGCCAGACCTCAGATGCGCAATGCGCATCGGGGAATCTCGAGATTCCAGGTTGACGGATCGCCCCGGAATGACGGTCCACGCTGGATTTTCGGCGCTTTAGCCTATAATTGAGCCCGGTGGCGCTGGTGGCGCCGTTTCACGCACAGCAGGTCCCATGAAGGCGCCGCGCAAGCTGCATATCAAGTCATATGGTTGTCAGATG
>VAZH01000007.1 GCA_005884465.1 Alphaproteobacteria bacterium
TGCCGGTGAAGCTGCGCCGCGGCGGACGCATCCTGGGCGGCAGCCTCACCTGGGAAAAGCCGCAGCACCTCGCTTCGTTCACTGCCGACGGACCGTTTGCCGGTCTCGCCGTGCCGAAGGATATCACCGTCAACCGGCAGGTGCTCGCCGAGCCGGACGCGGTGCTGGCAACGAAAAGCTGGGCCTCGCTGGAGGATGGAACGCCGCTGGTAACCGGCGAACATCGCGGCAAGGGTGCGGTAAGCCTGTTTCATGTCAGCGCCGACATGCGCTGGTCCGATCTACCGATGTCCGGCTCCTTCGTCGAGATGCTGAGAAGGATCGTCGATATGTCCGGCTACACGTCCAGTCCGGGAGCGGGCGTTGCGAGCGAGGCGAAGGTCGAAACGGTGGCGCCGCTGCGTACGCTGGACGGTTTCGGCGCATTCGGACCGCCGCCCTCGACGGCGAAGCCAATGCCCGTGGATTTCCGCGATCGTGCGACATCAGAGCATCCGCCCGGATTCTACGGTCCGGCCGAGGGTCCTCTCGCGGTCAATACGCTGGCAGCCGCGGATCGCATCGCGCCGCTCGATACTTCGACCTTGCGCGCACAGCATGCCAGCTACACGAATGCCGAACCGCGCGATCTGCGCGGCATCCTGTTGTCCTCGTCGCTGGCGCTATTCCTGATCGATGCGATCGTCGTCGCCATGCTCGGCGGCGGCATCGCGGCGTTGCTGAGACGGCGCGCCGCGCCGGCTGTATTGGCGTTCGTGTTCGTCTTGTCCACGATGTTGGCGGCGCCACAGCCGTTGCGTGCCGACGACAACGACGATTTCGCAATCAAGGCGGTGTCGCAAACCCGGCTGGCTTATGTCGTCACCGGCAATTCCGACGTGGATTCCATCGTCAAGGCCGGCATGTCCGGACTGACCTTGTTTCTCGCGCAACGCACGGCGCTGGAGGCCGGCGACCCCGTCGGCGTCGATCCCGCCCACGACGAACTGGCCTTCTTTCCGCTGATCTACTGGCCCGTTATGCCGGGCGCCCCGAAGCCGCCGCAAGACGCCATCAATCGTATCGACGCCTACATGAAACAGGGCGGCACCGTGGTGTTCGATACCCGCGATGCGATCGAGGCGCCGCCCGGAGACGGAGGCGCATCGCAAACGCCGGGAATGCAGGCTTTGCGCAATATCCTCTCCTCGCTTGATGTTCCCGAGCTTGAGCCGGTGCCGCGCGAACACGTGCTGACCAAGACGTTCTATCTGCTCCGCGATTTTCCGGGCCGATTCAACACCGGGCAGACCTGGGTTGAGACGTTGCCGCGCGATGACGACGACGATGCCGCATCCCGGCCGGCGCGCGGCGGAGACGGCGTCTCGCCGATCATCATCACCTCGAACGATCTTGCCGGCGCCTGGGCGCTACGGCCGGATGGCCAGCCAATGCTGCCGCTTACCCCGGGCGAGCCGCGGCAGCGCGAATTCGCCTTCCGCGCCGGCGTCAACATCGTGATGTATACGCTGACCGGAAACTACAAAGCCGACCTGGTGCACGCGCCGGCGCTGATCGAGCGGCTGGGGCAATGAGCGCGGCCGTTATCCTGAGGAGCGAGCGAAGCGAGCCTCGAAGGATGGCTTCGATCGCAAACAGCACATCCTTCGAGGCGCGCCGCAAGGGCGACGCGCTCCTCAGGATGACGCCAACCTTGCTGGATAAATAAATGCAGTATGGCATCGCGTTTACACCGCTGGTCCCCTCGCTCGTGCTTTGGCTCGCACTCGCCGCCATCACGGTGATCGCAGCATTGCTGCTGCTCAGGCGGGCACGCGGCGCGGCAGTGCGCGTGACGGCGCTGGCGCTTATCCTGCTGGCGCTGGCCAATCCGTCATTTACCCGCGAGGACCGCGAGCCGTTGTCGTCGGTGGCGACCGTCGTGATCGACAAGAGCCCCAGCCAGAATTTCGGCGAACGCACCCGCGAAACGCGGGAAGCGCAGGAGGCGCTGGTCGACAGCCTCAAGAAGATCAAGGGGCTGGAGGTGCGGATCGTTGAAGCAGGCCAGGCCGACGGCGAGACCGATGGCACACGGTTGTTCGGCGCGCTGTCGTCGGCGCTGTCAGACGTTCCCATCGATCGCGTCGCCGGCGCTTTCCTGATCACCGACGGGCGGGTGCATGACATCCCCGCGAACGCCGCGGCGCTTGGGTTTCAGGCCCCGGTGCATGCCCTGATCACCGGTCGCAAGGACGAACGCGATCGTCGCATCGCGATTATTGCAGCACCCCGTTTCGGCATCGTCGGACAGGTCCAGACCATCACCTACCGGCTCGACGATCAAGGCGTCAGCGGCGAGCGCGCCAAGGTCACGGTGCGCCGCGACGGCGAAACGATCAACGAGCGCACGGTGCTGAGTGGTCAGACCGTCAACGTCGACATCGATATCAAGCACGCCGGGCCGAACATCGTCGAGATCGAGGCGTCCCCGCTCGAGAACGAGTTGACGCCGGTCAACAACCGTGCGGTGGTTGCAATCGACGGGGTGCGCGACAAGTTGCGGGTGCTCCTGGTCTCCGGCGAGCCGCATTCGGGGGAACGCACCTGGCGCAACCTCTTGAAATCCGACGCCAGCGTCGATCTCGTGCATTTTACGATTCTGCGCCCCCCGGAAAAGCAGGACGGCACGCCGATCAACGAACTGTCGCTGATCGCGTTTCCGACCCGCGAACTGTTTCAGCAAAGGCTCAACGAATTCCAGCTGATCATCTTCGACCGCTACGCGCGCCAAGGCGTGCTGCCGATCGCATACCTCGACAACGTCGCGCGTTATGTGCGGGCGGGCGGCGCGGTCCTGGTGTCGGCAGGCCCCGATTACGCATCGACCACCAGCATCTGGCGCACCCCGCTGGATTCGGTGCTGCCCGCAGAACCCGTCGGCGTCGCCGAGAAGCCGTACTACGCGCACCTAAGCGACGCCGGCAAGCGCCATCCGGTAACGCGGGGGCTGGAAGGCTCCGGCACTGAGCCGCCGCACTGGAGCAGGTTCTTTCGCACCGTCGAGACGCGCAATTCGAGCAGCCCTCCGGTGATGACCGGCGTCGACGGAAAACCGCTTCTGCTGCTGTCGCGATTTGGCGAGGGTCGCGTNCGTCGCATTGCTTCTCACCGACCATATCTGGTTGTGGGCGCGTGGCTACGAGGGCGGCGGGCCGCATCTCGACCTGTTGCGGCGAACGTCGCATTGGCTGATGAAGCAGCCTGACCTCGACGAAGAAGCGCTGCGCCTGCAGGTCCAGGGTCATGATCTCGTGGTGCTGCGCCAGAGCATGGCGGACAGCGTCGCACCGGTGACGGTGACATCGCCCACCGGCGCCACGCGCGAATTGACGCTGAGCGCCAGCGAACCCGGGACCTGGCGTTCGACGATCCCTGCGAACGAACTCGGTCTGTGGCAGGCAACCGATGGTACGCTGAAAGCCTTGATCAATGTCGGCCCGACCAACCCGAAGGAATTTTCGGAAGTCACCTCCACCACCGAGATGCTGAAACCGCTGGCGCAAGCCACCGGCGGCGACGCAAGGCGCGTCATGGATGGCTCCAGCCTCGACCTGCCGCGCATCGTGCCGGTGCGTGCATCCAGCATTTTTCACGGCGATGGCTGGATGGGCGTGAAGATGCGCGATGCGAGTGTGGTCAGAGGCGTCGGCGTGCTGCCGCTGTTCGCCGGCCTGATCGGCCTGCTGCTCTTGCTTGGCGCGTTCGCCGCGACCTGGCTGCGAGAGGGGCGCTGATCGCAACTCAAGCCGCCTGGCTTGGTTTGGGCTTGGCTTGGCGTGGCGTGAATCACACACACCCTCCGAATTCTGCCGACGCGCGGATAGACCCGATTGACACCCTGCGCCGATCCCGGTGATGTAACATTATAACATCGGGGCGGCCGAGATGGCTTGGTCTCCGGCGATGCAGGCGTCTATCGGCATGAAGTGGTTGCGATCGAACATCAAACATGGCTCGCGGCTCGCGCTGTTTGCGCTGGCTCTGCAGTTTGCGCTTTCGTTCGGGCATTTCCACGAGGGCGCTGCGCGGGCGGCGCCGGCTGTTCAATCGAGCTCCGCCAACAGCCTGTCCGCAACCGACACGGCCAGCGAGGATGCTCAGCAACAGCCTGCGTCCAACCACGATTCCGACCAGCAACAGGGTGATGTTTGCGCGATCTGCGCCGTTCTCGCGCTGGCGAAAACGATGCTGTTTGCAGCGCCACCGCTGCTGTTGCTTCCGCAAGCGATCGAAATTTTATACCTGAGCACCGATGCCGAGTTCGCTCATCTGAACTCCGCCCGCGTCGCTTTCCAGCCGCGCGCTCCCCCGATCTCCTGACATCGATAGCTTGATGTCCCCTGTGGGATTCGCCACGTCCTGCGTGGCCGATCGATCCGGGGATAGTTGCAATCGGTCCGTCGCACATCGACGGCAAGCGCTTTCCGAATTCGTTGACGATGACGAATCTGGCGGCGGCTTTTATCGGGATATGTCCATGGCGTTTTTTGCGAGACGTGCTTTCCAGATCAGCGCAAGTTGGCTTCTGCTCTGCGGAATGGGTAGCAGCGCGATGTCTCAGGATGCCGCTTCATCGGCCGCCACCCAGCTTCCCGGGATCACGGTGACCTCGCCAAGTCCGATCGTGCGGCGAAACGTCGTTCCGTCGCGAACGCCGGTGCGCGTCGCCCGCACGGTCCCCAATCGCAATCGTGCCCCGGCGCCGCCGCCGCAAGCCCAGCCAACGCCGCCCGCAGCTGCGCCGCAGCAGGGCGTGCTGCCGATCGTGACCGATCAATTTGCAACCGTCACGGTGGTGCCGAACGAGGAAATCCGCCGCGAGGGCGGCGCTCAGCTCGGCGATCTCCTGTTTTCCAAGCCAGGCATTACCGGTTCGAGCTTCGCTCCCGGCGCCTCGAGCCGGCCGGTCATCCGGGGTCTTGACGTCAATCGCGTCGGCATTTTTGAGAACGGCGTCGCCGGCGGCGGAGCCTCCGATCTCGGCGAAGATCACTTCGTCCCGATCGATCCGGTGGCGACAAACCAGATCGAAGTGATACGGGGACCGGCCGCGTTGCGCTACGGATCGACATCGATCGGCGGCATCGTCAGCGCGACCAACAACCGCATCCCGGACGCGCTGCCTTCATGCCCGGCCGCGCCGTTCCAGACCTATGGACTACCGGTCAAGGCGCCACTCGCAAGCGTGCAATCGCCGGGATGCATGACCGCGGAGACGCGAACGGCTGTCAGCTCCGTCGATCGCGGTGTTGAAGGCGGCGTGCTTCTTGATGCCGGCGGTGGCAATTTCGCGCTTCACGCCGACGCCTATGGCCGCAACACCAGCGATTATCAAATCCCGAGCTATCCATATCTGTTCGATCCCACCAAGTCGTTCAACGGCCGGCAGCCGAATTCGGCGACGCGGACGGACGGCGCCTCGATCGGCGGCTCGTATATTTTCGATGGCGGGTTTATCGGCGCGGCAATCACGCAGAACGACGCGCTGTACCACATCCCCGGCATCGATGGCGCCGATCACCAGACCCGCATCGACGCGCATCAGACCAAAATCACCGCCAAAGGCGAATATCGGCCGGACGCGGCGGCGATCGATGCGATCCGGTTCTGGGCCGGCGCCACCGACTACCGGCACAACGAGATTGGCCTCGCAGATCCCGCCGATCCGACCACGCTCGGCGTGCGGCAGACCTTTACCAACAAGGAGCAGGAAGTCCGGGTCGAAGTCCAGTTGATGCCGTTCAATGCGCGCTTTGCGACGGTGACCACCGCGTTCGGCCTGCAGGCCGGGCATCAGGAACTGACCGCGCCGAGCCCGGACGATCCAGGCACGCTGTTCAATGGGCTATGGGACCCGAACCGTAACACCCGCGAAGCAGGCTACGTCTTCAACGAGCTCAAATTCACCGAGGCGATCAAAGCCCAGATCGCCGGCCGCATCGAGCATGTCGATTTGAGTGGATCGACGCCGGATTTCCCCGCGGACTTTCTGCCCGACGGCAATCCGCAAGTTAGCATCGCGCGAAATCTGCACTTTACGCCGAAGAGCGGCAGCATCGGGTTGATCCAGAACCTTCCCTACGATCTCGTCGGCAGCATCACGGCTCAATATGTCGAGCGTGCGCCAAAACCGGCGGAACTGTTCTCTCGCGGCGCGCATGACGCGACGGCGACATTCGATATCGGCAATCCGAACCTGACGATCGAAACCGCCAAATCAGTCGAAATCGGATTGCGCAGGGCCACCGGGCCGCTGCGTTTCGAAGCAACGGCGTATTACACCCGCTTCAACAACTTCATCTTTCGGCGGCTGACCGGGGTGAAGTGCGACGGCGACTTCGATTCCTGCGGCGCGCCCGATGCCGATCTCAACCAGGCTGTGTATTCGCAACGCGACGCGATCTTCCGCGGCGGCGAATTCCAGAGCCAACTCGACGTCGCGCCCTGGCTAGGCGGCATTTGGGGTATCGAGAACCAATTCGACATCGTTCGCGCCACCTTCACCGACGGCACCAACGTGCCGCGGATTCCGCCGGTGCGCGTCGGCGGCGGCGTGTTCTGGCGCGATACCAATTGGCTGATGCGCGTCAACTTCTTGCATGCGTTCGCGCATACCGATGTCGCGGTCATCGCCGAAACGCCGACCGCCGGCTATAATCTCCTGAAGGCGGAAGTCAGCTACAAGACCAAGCTCGATCCCGCCTATTTCGGGGCCCGTGAAATGATCGTCGGACTCGTCGGCAACAATCTGCTGAACGAGAATATTCGCAATTCGGTGTCCTACACCAAGGACGAGGTCCTGCTGCCGGGCATCGGCGTCCGGGCGTTTGCCAATCTCAAATTCTAGAAGCGTGGCCTTCCTCTCCCGCTTGCGGGGCGAGGTGACACGCCGGCGCGCACGCTGATTCTATCGCGCCATGCTCCAGTCCGGGCGGATCGCTCCGGAGACATCCGCGAACGCGCCATCGACGAGCTCGGCCGCCAACAGGCGGCTATAGTCCACCGGTCCCGGCATGGTGGCCCGTCCCTTCGGGATAGTCTTGAAGCCCACGCGGCTGTAATAGCGCTCGTCGCCGACCAGCACCACGAGGCGATGCCCCCTTGCTTTGGCTTCCTTCAGCGCGCGATCCAGCAGCGCGCGGCCGACGCCGCGGCCGCGAAACGGCGGCTCGACCGTGAGCGGCCCCAATAGCAGAGCCTTGGTATCACCAATAAATATCGGCAATTGGCGCACCGAGCCCACCAGCAGCGTGCCGATCCGAGCCGTAAACGACAGATCGAGCAGGTGATCCACATGCTCGCGAAGCCGATAGGCGCTCAGCACGAAGCGGCCGGGCCCGAACGTGCGCTCGTGCAGGCGTTCAATGGCCTGCGCATCGTTGGCGGTTTCGGCCAGTATTGTCAGAGAGACATCGCTCATGGATAGCCGCGGGATAGCATCTGCCGGAGGCGCGGTCCATCGCCGAGGCCTTGCCGGATTTCGAATCGCATCAATTTTTGCCGATGGGTGCCTGAGACAGATAGGCCAGCAGCTTCATCTCGCGCCGGCCGCGCGTCACCGTATCGAGCACCAGCCCCGATGAGATCGACAGCACCGCCAAAATCATCAGGCCCATCGACAGAACCGCGGTCGGCAGACGAGGAACGATGCCGTGCTCGATATAGGTGATGATGATGGGGATCGCGAGGCCGATCGAAACCAGCGTCAGAAAAATTCCGATCGCGGTGAAAAACCGCAACGGCCTTTCCGATCGGTAGAGTTTCAGGATGGTGCCGAGAATTCGATAGCCGTCGCGCCAGGTGTTGAGCTTGCTGAACGATCCCTCCGGGCGGGCATAATAGGGCGTCGCGACCTCGGCGACCGGCAGCGCCAGTTCAAGCGCGTGGACGCTGAGCTCGGTTTCGATCTCGAAGCCATCTGACAACACCGGAAAGGATTTGACGAAGCGACGCGAGAATACCCGATAGCCGGAAAGAATATCCTTGAAGGCCTGACCGAAGACCGACGAGAGAAAGCTGGTCAGCATCCGGTTGCCGGTGCGATGGCCGCGCCGATAGGCGGCCGCCGCCTGATCGACGCGCAAGCCCACCACCATGTCGAGATGCTCCGATAGCAGCGCATCGATCATGCGCGGCGCGCTGGCGGCGTCGTAGGTCGCATCGCCATCGACCAGCACATAGATATCGGCGTCGATATCGGCGAACATCCGCCGAACCACATGACCCTTGCCCTGGCGGCGCTCGCTGCGCACCTGCGCGCCGGCCGCGCGCGCGACTGCAATGGTGCGATCGGTGGAATTGTTGTCGTAGACGAAGATTTCGGCCGAAGGCAGCGCTTTACGGAAATCGGCGACCACGGTTGCGACCGCAGCCTCCTCATTGAAGCATGGCACCAGCACGGCGATCCGTATCGATGATGGTGTCATTGATTTAAAAAACCCAATCCACGAAGCCTGCCGAGTCAACTTCCCATATCATGATCGGGCTTTGACCGCCTGCCCTGCGAGGTCATCGTCCACTATTTCCGCCGGCGGCATTAGCAAGGCAAACAGCACACTCCACAACGAAAGCATTGCGACAGGAATTGTATAATACGGCGTGAAGACGGGGTGGCTGAGAAAGAAGGCAAGATTCACCACAAGATTTCCAGCCGTGACGAGAGCTACCTGCCTAATGCCGTTGCCACGGCGCCAGCGTAAGATCAAAGCGGTCCACGCAATCGCGAGCACCAGCAGGACGAATTGCATGTCCGCGACGTAACTCCAGATGACGCTGAAGCTGAAATCGGGAGGCGTCACGTCGACACCTCCGTACGTCGTGGACAAAGGGCTACCGGCATTGATTGCGTTCGCAGCCAGCGCCGGCACCATGCCGAGCAAAAATGCTGCTCCGAACACCATGGCTTGCAGCGCGGTCTCGATTTTACGGGATAGTAAAAATGAGATGAAGAAGAACAGAAAATATCCCGACGAGAGAAATAGATTCGGCAATCTGAAATTGACCGCCAGGCCAATCAAGAGGCCGACCAGCCCGGTCAGGAGCAGGCGGTGCTGCTGCCGCTGCTCGGCAAGGAACAGCCTGGCTGTGAGATAGCCTGCCAGCGCACACACCACCATGGTTGGCGCCACCGAATAGCTTGCCTTGGCAGGATTGATCATCAGGTAGATGGCGAGGCAGCCAAAAGCGGTGGTGAGTAGAATTGAAGATCCAGAGCGTGCGTACGAAATTGCCAGCAGCGCAAAGCCGAATACGATGACCGTCGCCAATACGTAGAGCGGTATCACCTGAAACCCTTGCGGAAATAGCGCCAGCACCAAGCCGGTGCCCGGCGGATATTGCATCACCAGCTTTTTGGTCGCCGGCATCGGGGTGTGACAGGGAGCCGTGGCGGTATCGCTCCAGGTCGGGAAACCTATCTCCTTCAATTTTGCTGACAGATAGCGGTCATCGTCACGGGAAATATCTGTGTCCAGACCGCCAAGCCCAAATCTTTGGAAAAGATGAGCTTGGCGCAGATAGCAAACGTCGTCATAAACGCCACGGGCTTCGCTCCAGCGCGACATCGACCAAACATTGCTGGCCAGGATCAGGAAGCATGCGAAGCCGCAAAGAACCTTCAAATAGTGCATCGCTTGTCCGGGCGCTTGGTGCTCTCACAGGCTTGTCGCCAAATCCGCGCAAGCCTGCAAGGGTCTTAACGCCAGGTCGCAATCGGCGCTCGGCCTTCGAGCACCTCTGATATCCGCAGGCGCGTACCCTCGGTCGTATCAGCCGGAAGCGCGCCCGCATCAAAGAACCCGCAGGCGACGATTTCATGGTTCGGCTCGGGCAGGCGATCCTGGCGAAAATGCCTGATCAGGTACACCGCGACGTGATCCCGGCGGGAGACATGGCAGTTGAAGAACAAACCATGCAGCGCCGGCTCGCCTGATAGTTCGATTCCTGCCTCCTCGGCCAACTCGCGTTGCAGCGCATCGCGAAATGTTTCGCCGACTTCGACGCCGCCGCCCGGCAGGTGCCAGCCGGTGACGTAGCTGTGCTTGACCAGAAACACGCGGTTCTCGCCGTTCAGCACCACGGCGCGCACCCCGAGCGTCATGCCACGGGCGAAGCGCCAATACAGATGAAAAATCCGCCGCAGCAGCGGCTCAAACCCCTTTCTGAGATTCTGCAGGTTCATCGCCATCGAACTCTTGAAAATCCGGACATCGCGTTTGATCCTTGCGCTTAGGCGGCCGGCTTGCCAATAGATTCGAATGATTGACAGGATATCACGAGATGATCGTGCAGCGCCTTTACCGTACGGGCAATAGAAGCGGATGCCGGTGATGGCAGCATTCACGCTGGCGCACCTGTCCGATCCGCACCTGGCTCCGCTGCCCGTGGCGCGGCTGCGCGACCTCGCCGGCAAGCGTGCCTTCGGCTATCTCAATTGGATCCGCAACCGCCACAAATTCCATCGCCGCGACGTGCTCGATGCGCTTGTGTCGGACATGCAGGCGCAAGCGCCGGATCACATCGCAATCACCGGCGATCTCGTCAACCTCGCGCTGGAAGCGGAGTTTGCGCCCTCGCGAGCCTGGCTGGAGAGCGTCGGCGCGCCGGATCGGGTCACCGTGATCCCCGGCAATCACGACGCCTATGTTCGTGCCACCCGGCATCACTTCGCCGAGGCCTGGGGACACTATTTTGATGGCGACGATGGGCGCGATGGCGGCGTGATGTTTCCATCGCTGCGCCGGCGCGGCCCGCTGGCGCTGATCAGCGTGTCGTCGGCGGTCCCGACGCCTCCCTTGATGGCGACGGGACGGCTTGGGCGCACCCAGCTGGATAAGCTCGAAGGCGTGCTGGCAGGACTTTCCGCGGAGCAGGCGTTTCGTGTGCTGCTGATTCATCACCCGCTGCATTCGGATTCGCGGGTCAAGCGGCTGACCGATTCATCCAAATTACTCGCGCTGCTGAAGCAACACGGCGTGGAATTGATCCTGCACGGGCATGACCACGTTCATTCGACGATATGGATCGACGGGCCTAACGGCGCCATACCCGTCATTGGCGTGCCCTCGGCATCCGCGGTCGCGCATGGCCGCTACCCGGGAGCGGCGTACAATCTGTTTTCAATCGAGCGCGATGGTGATGGGTGGCGGTGCGAGCAGACGATACGGAGCATCGACGATAAACTGCGCGTTCATGAATTGCGGCAGACGCGGCTATCGTAGCCCGGATGGAGCCAAGCGAAATCCGGGGAGTTTCGGAGCGTTGCTGCGACGTCCCGGATTGCGCTTCGCCAGGCTATTGGAGGTCACAGATTCCGCAAGGCCGCGAACAGCGCGAGGGCGAACAGCGCGACCGCGCCGACCACGAAGCCGAGCGCGAAGATCCAGAACCCGCTGCGACGCGGCTTGTCGATCACGAGGGGCTTCGCCGGCGTCGCCACCAGCGCGTGCTCGCGTTCGACCATGCGGCGGGCGACATAATCGGTGACGGCGTCGACGATCGCGGAGACGTCGTGGGATTCGGCGATCACGATGCGGCCGAAGCGGGTATCCTGGACAAAACGGTAGATGCGCTTGTCGCGTCCCATTACGACATGGGCGACTACGTCGATCCAAAGCCGCGGCGTGTCGCCCTGGCTGATGCCGCGATCGAACAGATCGACCTGTTCCGGAATTTGCGCGAACAGCGGGTCGAGCGCCTCGTTGAGAATTTCGAGCCGCGCCACCTCGGCGTCGCGCAGGTCGACGACGACGCCGGTGCGATCGGCGGCCTCGATCCGCGCCTGCCGCAGCGCATCGCGCAATCTGATCTGACGCGTCTCGCTGACGGCATTGCTCCCGGTGTTTGGCGCGTCTGACATCCGCTGGCAGCCTTTGTCCTGATGGGTGGTGATGGCCTTTAACCTATCAGTAACCGTGCGGTCCGCAAAGGCCGTTTGTTCCCAAGGGTTTACGCCTTTCTTTCTTCACCTCGCCCCGCTTGCGCGAAGCGCCGGGTGAGGGGGCTAGCTGCGAGCCGGTCCCGCCGAAAGAGTCCCTCACCCCTGCCCTCTCCGCGCGAAGGGCGGGGAGAGGGAGAAGAGAGTGACCGCAAGCGGGAGAGGGGAAGAAAACGCGAGAGGCCCCCGCCGGATCACGGGATGGAGCCGCTCAGGTCCTTGGAGGTTGCCGTTAGAAGCCGTCAGGCCGGCACGCGCGAGGGCTCTTCGACGATCGAGAAGCGCACGCCGGCCTTGTGGCGGTTTTCTTCCGAAACCTCGCGCCAGCACTCTTCGGCTTCCTTGCGAGTCTTGAACGGCCCTTTGACCTGTGCCGAGCCTTCCACGAGCTTGTGGAAGTTCATCGAGCCGAACTCGCCGCCAATCACCCAGAAATTGCTGCCCTTTGTCATCATAGCCTCCTTACTTATTCAGCCGCCTGGACCTTGATTTCCGAATCCTGCTTCTTGAACTGCGCGGCTTCGGTCGAATCGTGCAGCGCGGTCGTCGACGAGGTGCCACCGGTGATGG
>VAZH01000631.1 GCA_005884465.1 Alphaproteobacteria bacterium
ACTGTATTATTCGCCCGGCGCCTGCTCGCTCTCCCCCCACATCGCGCTGCATGAAGCGGGTCTCCCCCACGAACTGGTCAAGGTCGATCTGAAAGCCAAGAAGCTCGAGAACGGCGACGACTACCTGAAGGTCAATCCGAAGGGCCAAGTGCCGGCGCTCGGCCTCGACAACGGCGAGTTGGTGACCGAAGGCCCGGTCATCGTCCAGATGATCGCCGACAAGGCTTCGGCCAAGAACCTCGCGCCCGCCCGCGACAGCGCCGAACGTTACAAGCTGCAGGAATGGCTCAACTTCATCACCACCGAACTGCACAAGAATTTCAGCCCGCTGTTTCAGCCGGCGATCCCCGACGAGGTGAAGAACTTCTTCAAGGACCGCATCAAGGGCAAATTCAAATATGCCGACAGCAAGCTCGCCGGCCAGGATTATCTGATGGGCAAGCAATTCACCGTGGCCGACGGTTATCTGTTCGTGATGCTAAAATGGGCCGAGCGCACCGGCATGGATCTGTCCGAGTTCAAGAATTTGATGGCCTTCAACGATCGCGTCGCGGCGCGCCCGAATGTGCAGGCCGCGCTGAAAATGGAAGGGCTGCTGAAGGCGGCGTGACCTTCTGCGGATAGCGATCAAAGCAAAGGCCGGATCGATGATCCGGCCTTTTTTCGTCATCTCGTCATGCCCGGGCTTGTCCCGGGTATCCACGTTCTTTGCTTAATGCCGGAAGATTTAAGACGTCATGGCCGGGACATCTAGCGCGAAGACGCGCATCGCGCTTTTGCCCGGCCATGACGCCGAGAGTTTATTTCGAGGTCCTCGGGCGTTAGCGGGTTACGCCGCCGCCAGCTTCTTCGGCGGGAAGCGGCCGTAGAATGTCTCGCCCTTGGCCGCCATTTCGATCAGGAGTTTCGGCGGGGTGAAGCGCGAGCCGTATTTGGCCTCAAGCTTGTGGCAAAGCTCGACGAACTTCCTGGTGCCCATGAAGTCGATGTAGGACAACGTGCCGCCGGTGAACGGCGCAAATCCAAAACCCAGGATCGAACCGACATCGGCCTCGCGAGGATCGGTGATCACGTGATCCTCCACGGTGCGCGCGGCCTCTACTGCCTGCACGACTAGAAAGCGCTGCTTCAACTCCTCGACATCGAGCGTGTCAGGATCGAGATGCTTGGGCTGCAATCCGGAAAGTTCCGACCACAGGCTCTTCTGGCCCTTGCCCTTCTCGGGATAGTCGTAAAATCCCTTGCCGTTCTTGCGGCCGAAGCGGCCTTGTTTTTCGACCATCTCGACCAAAAGCTTCTTCTGGGTCTGGTCGATCGCGTTGGGGCCGAGATCGGCTTCCGTCGCCTTCATGATCTTGAGCACCAGATCGAGCGCGACTTCGTCGGAAAGCGACAGTGGTCCGACCGGCATGCCCGCCATCTTCGCGGTGTTCTCGATCATCGCCGGTGGCACGCCTTCCATCAGCATTTCCAGCCCTTCGGCGGTGAAGCGCAGCACGCA
>VAZH01000632.1 GCA_005884465.1 Alphaproteobacteria bacterium
TGCGAGGCTGGATTCGGCTGCCTCTACAGCTCCACGTTGTCGTACCGGAATGCAAACTCGCCTTTGCCGATGGAGTCCAACCCGCGCAAAATTTTCGCACAGTTATTCGGTGAAGGCGCTACCGCGGAAGAGCGCGTGGCCGTAGTCAGGCAGAAACGGAGCATCCTTGATTTCATCACCGAGCGTACCCGGGCGCTGCAACTGGAACTGAGCCCGGGCGACAAAGTGATCCTCGACGGCTATCTGGACACGGTGCGAGAGATCGAACGGCGCGTTCAGCTTGCGCAGAACCGCGATCTCTCGGGCGTGGAGGCGCCCGAGATACCTGTGGCCGAGCAGGATATAGCGATCGATAAGGAGGTGCGGTTGTTGTTCGATCTGGTCGCGGTTGCCTATCAGGCCGATCTCACGCGCGTGGCCTCCTACATCATGATCGGCGAAGGCACGAACCGGACCTATAATCACATCGGCGTGCCGGACTCCTTCCATCCGCTGTCACATCATGCCGATCATCTCGATCGGCTTGAAAAGCTGGTCAAGATTCAGCGCTATCACCTGGAGCGGTTCGCGGATTTCGTCGCGAAACTCGCCGCCACACCCGACGGCGAAGGCACGCTGCTGGATAACTCCATGTTGCTCTACGGCTCCAACATGTCCAACAGCAACCTGCACAGTAATTATCCGTTGCCGAGCATCCTGGTCGGCGGCGGCGCCGGCGCGCTCAAGGGGGGACGGCAGATCGAACTGCCCGAACGCACGACGATTTCCAATCTGCACCTCACGCTGCTGAACAAGGCGGGCCTCGAGACGAAGAGCTTCGGGGACAGCACCGGCGTGATCGCCGGTGTTTGAGCACTCGGGAGAACCGGCCATGAACCGCAGGTCAATACTGAAGGGTGCGTTAGGCGGCGTCGTGGGTCTGACCCTGCCGCCCTTCGCGCGCGACGCTTTCGCCCAAGCAAGCCCCGCTGTGGTCCCGGTGAGCGATGGATTCGTGATGCTCACCGGCGCCGGGGGTAATGTCCTGGTGCGGACGGCAAGCACCGGTCAGGTGCTGGTGGACAATGGCGCTGCCGAGTTCACCGATGCGGTGCTTGCGCGCCTGCGCGAGCTGCCGGGCGCAGGCCGTGTGACAACGGTATTCAACACGCACTGGCACCGGGAGCAAGTGGGCGGAAACCTCGCCTTCGGGCGGTCGGAGGCGACGATAATTGCTCACGAAAAGACCCGGGCGCATCTGGCGACGGATTATTACCTGCAGGGCGAGGACCGGTACGAGAAAGCGCTGCCCAAAGAGGCTCGCCCGACCGTTACTTTTTTTACCGGCGACCAGACCCTCGCTAGCGACAAGCGGATCGAGTACGGCCAACTGCTCGAGGCCCACACCGACGGCGATATCTA
>VAZH01000623.1 GCA_005884465.1 Alphaproteobacteria bacterium
TCGCCGAACATGTTCCAGAACCACCAGGGCAAATTCACCCGCAGCGGGCGGCCGTAGAGATCGAGCGCGACCGCGCGCTCCATCTTGACGTTGATCTCGTCGCACAGCTGCACGAAATCCTTGATGGTGCAGAAATGAATGTTCGGCGTGTCGTACCAGGTCGCCGGCAGATTTTCGGTGCGCGGCATATGGCCGCCGACCAACAGCTGCAGCCGCATCTTCCAAAAACCGAAATTCGGGAACGACACGATGGCGCGGCGGCCGATCCGCAGCAGATTTTCCAGCACCACACGCGGCTGCCGCGTCGCCTGCAACGTCTGCGAGAGGATCACATAGTCGAAGGCATCATCGGGGTAGTTGACGAGGTCAGTGTCGGCGTCGCCCTGCACCACCGCGAGACCCTTGGCGACGCAGCGGTTGACACCCTCGCGCGACAGTTCGATGCCACGCCCGTCGATGCCCCGTGTCTCGAGCAGTTGCAGCAAATCACCGTCGCCGCAGCCGACGTCGAGCACCTTCGAGCCGCGCTCGACCATCTCTGCCACCAGGAGATGATCGCCGCGATAATGCCCGGTGTCCTGCGGCCCGATGCCGGCCAGCGGCAGAGTCTGTTGCTGCATGTTCATGTCGGCTTCCTGGTCAGGCCGCGCGCCGTGCCGGCGGATTGCAGGAACGCGCGCGAGATATCGAAAAACTCGGGCACGTCGAGCAGGAATGCATCGTGGCCGCGGTCGGTCTCGATCTCCGCGAACGACACCCGCGCGCTCGAGGCGTTGAGCGCATGGACAAGCGCGCGCGACTCGGATGTCGGAAACAGCCAGTCGCTGGTGAAAGACACCACGCAGAACCGGGTCTGGATGCCGCGAAAGGCCTGCGCCAGCACGCCGTCATGATCGGCGGCGATGTCGAAATAATCCATCGCCCGCGTCAGATAGAGATAGCTGTTGGCGTCGAACCGCTCCACGAAAGAGGAACCCTGATAGCGCAGATAGCTTTCGACCTGGAAATCGGCGTCGAATGAGAACGTCGGCAGCTCGCGGTCCTGCATCCGTCGGCCGAACTTGCGGTGCAAGGCGGCATCCGACAGGTAGGTGATATGCGCGGCCATCCGCGCGACGCCGAGGCCGCGATGCGGATGGGTGCCCTTTTCGAAGTAGCGCCCGCCGTGCCAATCCGGATCGGCCATCACAGCCTGACGGCCGAGTTCGTGAAACGCGATGTTCTGCGCCGAATGGCGGGTGCTGCAGGCGACCGCCAGCACCGAGAACACGCGGGCAGGATAGGCCGCGGTCCACTGCAGCGCCTGCATGCCGCCCATCGAGCCGCCGACGACGCAGAACAGCGTGTCGATGCCCAGCCGATCGAGCAGCATCGCCTGCGCGCGCACCATGTCCGGTATCGTGATCATCGGAAAATCCAGTCCCCACGCTTTGCCGGTGGCGGGATTGGTCGATGCGGGCCCGGTCGAGCCCATGCAGCCGCCGATCACATTGGGGCAAATGATGAAGTAGCTGTCGGTGTCCAGCGGGCGGCCGGGACCGACCATGGTTTCCCACCAGCCGGGCTTGCGGGTCACCGGATGGACGTTGGCGACGTGCTGATCGCCGGTCAGCGCGTGGCAGATCAAAATGGCGTTGGAACGGTCGGCATTGAGCTCACCATAGATCTGATAGGCGATCTGGAATGGCGCCAGATCGATGCCGCAATCGAGCTTCAGCGGCTGGTCCTTGCCGAAGCGCGCCAGCGGCGAACTCGGATGGTCCGCCTCATGGGCGCGCTCGTCGGTATGGATCGCCGGACTTGGGATCGACTGCACGTTTACCATCTTGCTACCGATCCCTTGACGAGGTTTTAAAGAAACCAGCGCGGAAATCAGGCCATAAAAAACCCGGCCTGAACGTAAGTTCGACCGGGATCACTTCTGTCCCCGGCCTGTTTAGCGAGTTGTTTAACGTGGCTGCAAGCCGGCCGGCTCAAATGACCACGGAACGGGTTAATATTAGTTCCCGATGCTCATTTCGTCAAGACAGGCCTCGGGTTAACAAGGGCCTCAATCCTTGGCGACCAGCAGGACTCGGAAACGTTTTCTTTGCATTTAGCTAGCGTGTTACCTAATCAATGCCCCTGCCCGGCGCTTTCGTCGTGCTTTCTCAGGGTTTTGAAGATGTCGCAATCGCCCCCCGCTCCGCCTTCGCTCGAGGTGCTGCGCAAGGAAATCGACGCCATCGACGCGCAGGTCCACAGCCTGTTGATGGCGCGCGGCGACATCATCGATCGCCTGATTCAGGTGAAGCAAACACAGGAGGTCGGCTCGGCCTTTCGCCCCGCGCGCGAGGCCGACATGATGCGCCGGCTGGTCCAGCGCCATCGCGGCATCCTGCCCCTCGACACCGTCGAGAGCATCTGGCGCGTCATCATCTCGACTTTCACTTACGTCCAGGCGCCATTTTCGGTGCATGCCGATGTTTCGCTCGGGGAATCCGCGATGCGGGATTCGGCGCGGTTTCATTTCGGCTTCACCGTGCCCTATGTCTCGCATTTCAGCGCGCCGGCCGCGGTCGAAGCGGTGGCCAAATCCAAGGGCGATCTGGCGCTGGTCTCCGCCATTTCCAGCCGGACGCCGTGGTGGATCGCGCTCGAAGCCGATAGCGCGCCGAAGATCATCGCGCGGCTGCCGTTCGTCGAGCGCGCCGATCATCCGGCGGCGCTGCCGGTCTTCGTGGTCTCCCGCGTCTCCGACAGCGCCATGGTAACTGAAGTCGAGATGTGGAGCGTGCGGGTATCCGGCTGGAATGCCGGGGTCGCGCGCGCATTGTCGCCGCTGGCCGAAATCGTCGCGGTGCCCGATGCCGCCTTCGACGGCGCCGCGTTATTGGTGTCGATTGCCGGCCCAAACAGCCTGGAAAAAATCAAGTCGGCGCTGGTCGAGGCCGGGGCGTCGGTGCGTTCATCGGCACTCGTCGGCAGCCATGCAACACGCTATACGGTGCCTCCGAACGGAGCGACCAAATCCTGAAAAGCCGCCCCGCCAATCCGGAGTTGAAGATGTCCCGATCGCCCCCCGCTCCGCCTTCGCTCGAGGTGCTGCGCAAGGAAATCGACGCCATCGACGCGCAGGTCCACAGCCTGTTGATGGCGCGCGGCGACATCATCGATCGCCTGATTCAGGTGAAGCAAACACAGGAGGTCGGCTCGGCCTTTCGCCCCGCGCGCGAGGCCGACATGATGCGCCGGCTGGTCCAGCGCCATCGCGGCATCCTGCCCCTCGACACCGTCGAGAGCATCTGGCGCGTCATCATCTCGACTTTCACTTACGTCCAGGCGCCATTTTCGGTGCATGCCGATGTTTCGCTCGGGGAATCCGCGATGCGGGATTCGGCGCGGTTTCATTTCGGCTTCACCGTGCCCTATGTCTCGCATTTCAGCGCGCCGGCCGCGGTCGAAGCGGTGGCCAAATCCAAGGGCGATCTGGCGCTGGTCTCCGCCATTTCCAGCCGGACGCCGTGGTGGATCGCGCTCGAAGCCGATAGCGCGCCGAAGATCATCGCGCGGCTGCCGTTCGTCGAGCGCGCCGATCATCCGGCGGCGCTGCCGGTCTTCGTGGTCTCCCGCGTCTCCGACAGCGCCATGGTAACTGAAGTCGAGATGTGGAGCGTGCGGGTATCCGGCTGGAATGCCGGGGTCGCGCGCGCATTGTCGCCGCTGGCCGAAATCGTCGCGGTGCCCGATGCCGCCTTCGACGGCGCCGCGTTATTGGTGTCGATTGCCGGCCCAAACAGCCTGGAAAAAATCAAGTCGGCGCTGGTCGAGGCCGGGGCGTCGGTGCGTTCATCGGCACTCGTCGGCAGCCATGCAACGCGCTATACGGTGCCTCCGAACGGAGCGACCAAATCCTGAAAAGCCGCCCCGCCAATCCGGAGTTGAAGATGTCCCGACCCGTGCCGAACCCCGGCATTCTCGATATTGCGCCTTACACGCCCGGCAAGAGCCCGGTGCCGGAGCCGGGCCGCAAGGTGTTCAAGCTGTCGGCCAACGAGACGCCGTTCGGGCCCTCGCCGAAGGCCATTGCGGCCTATCAGGAGGCAGCGGCGCATCTGGAGGACTATCCGGAAGGCACATCGCGGCTGCTGCGCGAGGCGATCGGCCGCGCCTTCGGGCTCGATCCCGACCGCATCATCTGCGGCGCCGGCTCCGACGAGATCCTCAATTTGCTGGCGCACACCTATCTCGGCCGTGGCGATGAGGCGATCTCTACAACCCACGGCTTCCTGGTATATCCGATCGCGACGATGGCGAACGGCGCCACCAACGTGGTCGCGCCCGAAACCAATTTCACTGCCAACGTCGATGCGATCCTGAAGCTGGTATCGCCGCGCACAAAACTGGTGTGGCTCGCCAATCCAAACAACCCGACGGGGACGTACCTGCCGTTCGACGAGATCAAGCGGCTGCGCATCGGATTGCCGCCGCATGTGCTGTTGGTGCTCGATGCCGCCTACTGCGATTATGTGTCGCGAAACGACTACGAACTCGGCATCGAACTGGTGGCGACGACCGACAACACA
>VAZH01000146.1 GCA_005884465.1 Alphaproteobacteria bacterium
CCATCCTCTATAAGCGCGGCCTTATCGGCATTTCAGCTCGCGCCAAAACGCTTCAGCCGTCCGCCACGGACGATGCCTCCGACAACACCCCTAGAGGACACCGACATGGCCGTTCCCAGAAGAAAAACATCGCCCTCGCGGCGTGGCATGCGCCGCTCGGCAGATGGACTGAAGAAGCCAACCTATATCGAGGATAAGGATTCCGGTGAATTGCGCCGGCCCCACCACCTCGATCTGAAGACCGGCATGTACAAGGGCCGCCAGGTTCTGAAGGCCAAGAAGGAATCGTAGTTGGGCCCGGGATGCGCTGCGCCTCCGGGGAACGCCGAAAAGCGAGCACAGAGCCGGACCCGTCGATGGCCGGGGGCCTGAATTCGGCCAACGAGTAAGCTAACAGGTTTCCTGCCGCGGACCGGATGGTCGCGCTTGCTTGAAAAGGAAGGCCTCGCCGATGTCCATGGTCGGTTTTCCGCTTCTTCTGATTCCGCTCGCGATCTACAACATCATCGTCTTCCTGATGCCCGGCGTATCGCTCACCGAGCCGGTGGTGAAGCTGACGCTGATGTCCGGCGCCGAGTGGCCGGTAACGCTTTCCGACATGCTTCTGGCGCTCGGCATTTTCTTGCTGTTGTTGGAGATCATCAAGGGCGCCCGTCCCGGCGCGAAATATCTCACCGATCATTTGCTGTCGCTGATCGTGTTCGGCGGCGCGGCCGCCGAATTTGTGCTGTGGCCGCGGTTTGGCACGTCCACCTATTTCCTGCTGACCATGCTGGCGCTGGTGGATTTCCTCTCCGGCATTGCGTTGCGCGCGCGGCGCGGGAAACAGGTCGCGTCGGCCCCCGTGGTATCGGGGCAGGGCGCTCGAACGCCTGCCGCCGCGCCCGAACCGCTACCCGCAGCTGCGCCGTCGGCGCCGGCAATGGCATCGGTCGCGGAATCCGGGCCGCCGGAGCATCCTGAACCGAAAATCGTGCATCCCGACGTCACGCCGAATCCACCGTCGCCGGTGGTGACGTCCCCGGAGCTGCAGCCCGGCAACGGCTCGCCGCCGTCGCGCGATGTGCCGCCGCGCTAGTCTTGCGATCAGGATATGCGCAGATGAAGGCCGTTGTGATCAGATGATTTGCCGCGTCCGGATGCCGGCAGCCTGAACCGGGCGTGGGTGCGCTCGGTAGGCGCTCTGCGCATCGGCGGCCGTCGCCCGGCACAAGGGCCGCGTTTGCGGGACCTGCGCGGCGGTTGCGATAAGATGCGTGACAAAAACCGGGTTCGGCCGGGGTAGCCGGCTTGCAGTGCGCGACCATTGCGCCGATGAGGTCACCGGGACCAGCGCGACGCAGGCGGGCTTTGCTTCCGGCAGGACGCCATCGTCCACCCTCTGTTCTGGTCGGCCTGTATCTAACATGGCAAATCGAAATCCGGCTGAACTGTCAGGTTTTGGGACTCAACGCCCCTTTCGATTTCATCATCGCAAGAGCTATGCCGGTTCTCGCGGGGTTGTTCCCGGCGGCTTAACGACGTGGTTTCCGGAATATTTATCCATTTGGAGAAGGGTCGATGCCGAAACCGGCGGTATCCTCGAGACCGGGAATCAACCGCCAGTGTCCCGAAACGAGGCGATTGTGCAGCCGCCTTTCCGCAAGCATCGGCCATTCTGGCTTCGCTCGGCGCATCGAACGTTGATCGCGCTTTCGTGCAGATGCTGACCGACCTGGCGCGTCGGACCGAAATCAAGACGATCGCGGAACGGGTTCAGGACGAGTGCTGCGCAGCGTCCGGGAAAGGGCCCTCACTCTTCCTTTTTCGGCTCTTTCGACATCCGCTCGAGGCGCTCCTGCATGTCCTTCATCTGACGGCGAAGCTCGTCGATGTTGCCTTCTTCCGGTGCCGGCTCGGGCATTTTGTCCGGCTCGGCGAGGGCAGGGCTTCCGGCGCGGGGCGCCGCGAACGGCTTGAACATCGAGAAGGTCCGCTCGAACATTTCCATGTTGCGGCGAACATGCTCCTCCAGAGGCGCAAACGGCGTCATGCTGAAGGTAGTGGTGAGTTGCTTGCGAAATTTCTCCTGCTCGCGCGTCAGCGTATCGATGGATTGCTCAAGATAGCGCGGAACCACCATTTGCATGCTGTCGCCGTAGAATCGGATCAGCTGCCGCAGGAAAGTGGTCGGCAGCAGATTCTGGCCGGCCTTGTTCTCCTGTTCGAAAATGATCTGCGCCAGCACCGAACGGGTGATGTCGTCGCCGGTCTTGGCGTCATAGACGAGGAAGTCCTCGCCCTCCTTCACCATCGCCGCGAGGTCCTCGAGCGTCACGTAGGTACTGGTACCGGTATTATAGAGCCTCCGGTTTGCATATTTCTTGATCGTGGTGGGTTGGTCTGATTTCGCCATGGCTCACACATGCACACCGAGGACAGGAACCCGACGGCACCGCCGAAGGGCAGACAACGCATCGCAGCAAAGTAAGCATTTTCAATGCGGTTCGGCTACAGTTTTGTGCACGACGGTTAATTCGGAAGCATACTCACCGCTTGGCAGTGGCACGGCTGATCCGCGAGAACCGGGTCCCGGTCTTGTGGATGGACCGCGCCATTCTGACGGGAGGCATTCTCCCACGGGGGAAGCGACAGCACTTTTTCTCGAAAATGGCTTCCGCGCCGTTTTTGAATGCGCCGCGGCATTGACATGCATCAACTCCGTTAACAGGATAAGGTGAGAGACAGGCCCGCCATCCGGCCGCCCGTCCTCCAAGAACCTCAAGCCCAGGAGATGTCCATGTCAGACGATGTCGTCATCGTCAGCGCCGCCCGCACCCCGGTCGGAAGTTTCAACGGCGCGTTCGCTACCACAGCGGCCCACGATCTCGGCGCCGTCGCCATCAAGGCCGCGCTGGAGCGTGCCGGCGTCGAGCCGGCCCGCGTCTCCGAGGTGATCATGGGTCAGATCCTGACCGCGGCGCAGGGCCAGAACCCCGCCCGCCAGGCCTCGATCGCCGCCGGCATCCCGGTGGAAAGCCCGGCCTGGGGCGTCAATCAGTTATGCGGCTCTGGCCTGCGCACGGTGGCTCTGGGCTATCAGGCGCTGCTAAACGGCGATTCCGAAATCGTCGTCGCCGGCGGTCAGGAATCCATGAGCATGGCCCCGCATGCGCAGTATTTGCGTGGCGGCGTCAAGATGGGAGGGCTCGAGCTCGTCGACACCATGATCAAGGATGGGTTGTGGGACGCCTTCAACGGCTACCACATGGGCAATACCGCCGAGAACGTCGCCCGGCAGTATCAGATCACCCGTTCGCAGCAGGACGAATTCGCCGTCGGCTCGCAGAACAAGGCCGAGACCGCGCAGAAGACCGGCAAGTTCAAGGATGAGATCGTCCCCGTCACCATCAAGACCCGCAAGGGCGACATTGTCGTCGATGCCGACGAATATCCGCGCCACGGCGCGACCCTCGATTCCATGGCCAAGCTCAAGCCGGCCTTCGAGAAGGATGGCACCGTCACCGCCGGCAGCGCGTCGGGCATCAATGATGGCGCCGCCGCAGTGGTGCTGATGACCGCAAAGCAGGCGGCCAAGGAAGGCAAGAAGGTGCTCGGCCGGATCGTCTCGTGGGGCCAGGCCGGCGTCGATCCCAAGATCATGGGCACCGGGCCGATCCCGGCTTCGCGCGCCGCGCTGAAGAAGGCCGGCTGGAGCATCGGCGATCTCGACCTGATCGAGGCCAATGAAGCCTTCGCGGCGCAGGCCTGCGCGGTCAACAAGGACCTCGGCTGGGATACCTCCAAGGTCAACGTCAATGGCGGCGCGATCGCGATCGGCCATCCGGTCGGCGCCTCCGGCGCGCGGGTGCTGGTGACGCTATTGCACGAGATGCAGAAGCGCGACGCCAAGAAGGGGCTCGCCACTTTGTGCATCGGCGGCGGCATGGGAATCGCCATGTGCATTGCACGCGACTGAACAAGGGCAGCGGAGTGCGTTGAGTGATGAAAAGATCATCTCGCAACTTCGGCTCACGCTGATAAAAATGAATGCCCGGTCTGGGCGCATGATCCGCCAAAGTGTAGGCGGTTTGGCGAAAAGATCATGCGCTCTTCAAATAAGTAGAGCGCGATCGGACGCAAAACCGGGATCCACTTTTGCTGATCGCGCTCTTCCCGGGCATTTCCATCTGGAAGACGCTGTCAAAAGGCCGTGATAATTCTGGCTTGCAAGAAAACACCACCAGGGAGGAATTCGATATGGCACGTGTTGCATTGGTGACGGGGGGAACGCGAGGCATTGGGGCTGCGATCAGCAAGGCGCTGAAGGCCGCAGGCTACAAGGTGGCGGCGAGCTACGCAGGCAATGACGCGGCGGCGGAAAAATTCAAGGCCGAGACCGGCATCCCCGTCTATAAATGGGACGTCAGTTCATTCGACGCCTGCGTCGCCGGCGTCAAGAAGGTCGAGGCGGATCTCGGTCCGGTCGACGTGCTGGTCAACAATGCCGGCATCACCAAGGATACCGCCTTCCACAAGATGACGCTCGAGCAGTGGAACGCGGTGATCAACACCAATCTCGGTTCGCTGTTCAACATGACGCGGCAGGTGATCGAGGGCATGCGCGCCCGCAAGTTCGGCCGTGTCATCAACATCTCTTCGGTCAACGGCCAAAAGGGGCAGTTCGGCCAGGTCAACTATTCCGCGGCCAAGGCCGGCGACATAGGCTTCACCAAGGCGCTCGCGCTGGAGAATGCCAAGGGCGGCATCACCGTGAATGTAATCTGTCCGGGCTACATCAACACCGAAATGGTGCAGGCGGTGCCGAAGGACGTTCTCGACAAGAACATCCTGCCGCAGATTCCGGTCAATCGCCTCGGCGAGCCGGAGGAGATCGCGCGCAGCGTGGTATTCCTCGCGGCCGAGGATGCCGGCTTCATTACGGGATCGACGCTTACCGTGAACGGCGGACAGTATCACGCGTGATTTAGGTCGTCATTCCGGGATGCGGCTGTTGGCGCAGACCCGGAATCCATACTCCCGGCAGTGATCATGGATTCCGGGTCGCTTACTTCGTTCGCGCCCCCGGAATCACAGCTTGATGAACCCGCGCACCGCCACGCTGATCGGATTGACCGCGATCCTGATGTGGTCGCTGCTGGCGGTGCTGACGGTGGCCACGGGCAAAATTCCCGCATTCCAGCTGGCGGCGATGACGTTCGCGATCGGCGCGCTGGTGGGATTCCTGACATGGATCCGGCGCCCGGATGCGATCAGCGCATTGCGCCAATCGCCTGTTGCCTGGGTGGTGGGGGTCGGTGGCCTGTTCGGCTATCACGCGCTGTATTTCCTGGCGCTGCGTTTTGCGCCGCCGGCCGAAGCCGGCCTGTTGAATTATCTCTGGCCGCTTCTGATCGTGCTGTTTTCGGCGCTGCTGCCGGGCGAACGGCTGGCGCCGCACCACATCATCGGCGCCGTGCTCGGGCTCGCCGGCACCGTCCTGTTGTTTGCAGGCAATGCCGGCACTGGTTTCGCACCCGGCCAGGTGCCTGGATTGATCGCGGCGTTCGTCGCGGCGTTTGTGTGGGCGGCGTATTCGGTGATGTCGCGCAAGTTCAAATCGATACCGACGGACGCAGTGGCTGGCTTTTGTCTCGCAACCGCGCTGTTAGCAGCCGTCGTGCACGGAATCGCCGAGGTCACGGTCTGGCCCGATACCGCGGCACAATGGCTCGCGATCACAGCGCTCGGCGTCGGACCGGTCGGTGCCGCATTCTACGCCTGGGATATCGGGATGAAGCGCGGCGATATCCGCGTGCTGGGTGCCGCGTCCTACGCGACGCCGCTGCTCTCCACCGCGTTCCTGATGCTGGCGGGCTTTGCCAAGCCGAGCGTCACCATCGCGATCGCCGCGGTCTTGATCGCCGGCGGCGGCTTGATCGCGGCGAGGGATATGATTGGAAAGCGCTGAGCGCCTTTCAGTAGCCGTCATTCCGGGGCGCATCGAAGATGCGAACCCGGAATCTCGAGATTCCCCGATGTGCAATTGCACATCTGAGGTCTGGTTCTTCGGACCATCCCGGAATGACGGCCGCTGGGCTAGTCGGTCGGCTCCCAGCCCTGCGGCGCTATCTCGAACGTCGCAAAATCAAAACCGGGTGCGACCGTGCAGCCCACCAGCGTCCAGTCGCCGGTGCTTTCGGCCGCCTGCCATGCCTTTACGGGGACTATGGCTTGCGGCACTTCGCCCGCGGCGAGATCGGGGCCGAGCCTGACGCTGCGCTGGCCGCGATCGTCGGCAATTTGCAAGCTGAGCGCGTGGCCTGCGTAATAATGCCAGATCTCCACCGCATCGATGCGATGCCAGTGCGCGCGCTCGCCCCGCGCCAGCAGGAAATGGATCGCGGTGGACAGCGAACGTCCGTTGGCGTCGACGCGCGCGTCGCGAAACGTCTCGCGATAATGCCCGCCTTCCGGATGCGGCTTCAACTCGAGCCGCGCAATGATGTCGGCGGCGGAGGACACCCGAACCATCAGGATTTGTTCTTGCGTTCGCGCAATTCGCCGAACACCTCAGCGGCGTTCCTGCCCTTCATCCGCACGCTTGCCGCGACCGACGGCTCGTCGGCGCGCAGGAACACATTTGCCTTCTTCTCTTCGCCAAGCAGCGTCGGAACCGTCGGCTTGTTCTCCGCGCGCAACCGTTTCACTTCCCCAGCGCGCGCTTTCAGCGCGGCATTATCGGGCTCGATGGTGAGCGCGAACTTGACGTTGGCGGCGGTATATTCGTGGCCGCAATAGAGTTTGAAATCGTCGGGCAGCGCGCGCAGCTTCAAAAGCGAGTCCCACATCATCGGATAGTTGCCCTCGAACACCCGTCCGCATCCGATCGAGAACAGTGTGTCGGCGGCGAACAGCGCCTTCTCGCTGTCGAAGACGTAGCTGATGTGATCGAGGGTGTGGCCCGGTGTTTCCAGCACCCGCGCCAGGAGTCCCCCCACCTTCACGACATCGCCCTGGCCGACGCGCAGGTCGACATGTGCGATCCTGGCGGACTTGTCGTGGGGCCCGACCACGCGACAGCCGTATTTCTGCTTCAGCTCGGCGACGCCGCCGACATGGTCGCCGTGATGATGGGTGATGAGAATATCCGTCAACGTCCAGCCCTCGCGCTCCAGCGCCTTGGCAACAGGCCCCGCTTCGGGCGCGTCGATCGAGGCGGTCGCCCCGGTCGCGGGATCGTGAATCAGGTAGCCGAAATTGTCGGTGAGGCAGGGGAACAGGCGAATTTCGGCAGCCATGTTATCTCCGTGACTTTCGCAAGGCCGGAACGCTAGCATGGCCTCATATAGGCATGAAATATGGCGTTAACGCTTCAGGCAATGCAATATTCCGGGCCCAGTCAAGCCCGTCAGCGTGTTACATTAAGCGCATGACCATCGATGTCATCGATCTCCGCGATTTCTATTCGCAGCGCCTCGGCATCGTGGCGCGGCGGCTGATCAATCGCGGCATTCATGCGCGCTGGCCGAACGCGCAGGGCCAGCGGGTGCTCGGCCTCGGCTATCCCACTCCCTATCTCGGCCTGTTTCGCGAGGACTCGGAGCGCTGCATCGCCTTCATGCCGGCGGCGCAGGGCGTGCTGAAATGGCCGACCGCGCGGCCGACGCTGGCAACACTGGTCGATGAATTTTCGCTGCCGCTGCCGGATGCCGCTGTCGATCGCATCCTGCTGGTTCATGCGCTGGAAATGTCCGACGATCCCGAAGGGCTGTTGCGCGAGGTGTGGCGGGTGCTCGCTCCGTCCGGCCGCGTGATGGCGGTCATTCCCAACCGGCGCGGGGTGTGGACCCGCACCGACACCACGCCGTTCGGTCATGGCCGGCCGTATTCGCGCTCGCAGATCACGCATTTGCTGAGGCAGACCTGGTTCACGCCGACGGCGTGGGGCGAGGCGCTGTTCATGCCGCCGGTCGCGGGCGGCTGGTTCCTGAGATCGGCGATCGCGTGGGAACGTGTCGGCGCGGCCCTGTCGCTGCCTTTCGCCGGCGTCCATATCGTGGAAGCCACCAAGCAGGTCTATCGCGCCATCCCGGCGCACCGCGAACGCAGCCGGCTGATTCCGGCGCTGGAGCCGGCGCTGGTGCCGTCGTCAACGGCAACGGGCTGATGGATCATGTCGTCCCTGCGAAGGCAGGGACTGTTTTTAATTGTAGCGGAAGCCGTCGACCACCGTGCCTAAACGCGGAGCCGCAGCGTGGGTCCCCGCTTTCGCGGGGACGACTTGCGTAGAGAGTGTTACTTACTCATTCCCCGGATTGAAATCGTCGCCCGGGGTGGCCGGCGCGGCCACGCCTTCGGGACGCGGGCCATGGGGGCGGCGCCGCCGCCGCGGAAAACGCTCGCCGCCACGGCCCTCGAACTCCCCTGGGCCGCCATTGATCTGCGGCTGCGGCCCGGTGATGAAGGACGGCAGGCGATCGACGCTGACATTATCCGGGATGACCGGCTGTGGCTGCGGTTGAAACTGCGGCTGCGGACGATGCTCGCGATGGCCGGAGTGCTCGCGGGGCTGATGCTGCTCGCGCGGCTGGTAGGGCTGCCCCTCGCGCTGGTGGTCGCGCTGATTGTTGTCGCGCGGCACGAACGGCTGCTGCTGCACCGGCACGAAGCCGGGCTCCTGGCCGAAATGCGAAAAATTTTCGCTCTCGTCGTCGCCGTCCTCCGAGGCCATTTCATTCTCGGTTCGCGGCTGCGGCTGGTTCTGACGGAACTGTTCCTGGGCGGCGGCGATCAGGCGGAAATAATGTTCGGCATGCTGGTAGTAATTCTCGGCGGCTACCGGATCGCCGGAAGAGCGCGCGTCGCGCGCCAGCTGCACGTATTTTTCGGCGACGTGGGATGCGGTGCCGCGGATCTTGATGTCGGGTCCGTTGGACTCGAACACCCGGGTCATCGGGTTCTGGCCGCGCCGGTTGCCGTCATTCCGATTGTTGTTATTCCGGTTACGCATCCGCTTGTTGTTGTTCTGACCGTTTCTCATGTCTTGCCTTTATTCCAGCCCTGAAGTTACCAGCGTTGAGTTACTGGCCGTGAAGTTAATAGCCTTGAAGTTACCAGCCTTGAATTGCCGTCATCGTTGCCTGGTCCGATCCGGCATGCGCCTCACGCGCGACCTGATCGCAGTGCAGTTCGATTCCACACAGATTTTGTCCACACAGATTTTGCCGTATCGTCGCCGTCAACAAAGACGCGTTCCCCACCAGCCCAGCGGACGCCGCTGGCTGCATCAAGTCATTCCGCCTGCCAAAACAAGCACAGGTTTTTACCGTGGCTTTTCAAGCGCAATATCAGGCTTTCGTTCGCTTTGCGGTCAAAGCAGCGCAGCTATCTAAAGCCATCGCGCTCAATCAGGACCTGCGTTTTGGAACCTTTCACTCGGGGCGGGCTCTCGCTTTGAGAACCCTGGCCTCCACCCGTAGCATCTACGGGGCCAGCAACCCTGGACCGATGTTGTAACCGGAACGTAGTCGCTCCCGGCGAATATTCCAAGTGGTTTTTTTGCATTCCAGTTGGGCTTTATGAGGGCAATTTTCGCCCCGCCAGGGCCCGCCGGATGCCAGCCAGATCGGCTTTGGGCGGTCTCTGGAGCGTTAACCCTGCCGCTATCATTAATCCCTCGACTTCCTCGCTTTGGCCATGCCCCACTTCCACAACAAGCGCGCCGCCGCGTGCAAGCAGCCGCGCCGCCTGCGGAACGAGCGCCCGATAGGCGTCAAATCCGTCCGTGCCGCCGTCCAGCGCGCGCCGCGGATCGTGATCGCGCACCTCTATGGCGAGATCGGCGATTTCCGCCGACCGAATATAGGGCGGGTTCGACACAATCAGATCGAACGGACCCGACAGCGCCGCCGCATAGTCGCAGGCGACGAACATGGCGCGCGGCGCAAGCCCCAAGCGAGCGGCATTGGCACTTGCGGTTCGCAATGCAGCCACGCTGATGTCGGTGCCGAATCCGCAAGCCTCAGGCAGCTCAGACAATAGCGCCAACAGGATCGCGCCCGAGCCGGTGCCGATATCGGCGATGCGCAACCGGCGACCTCGATCTGGCGCGGCACGCAGCATCTGCAATGCCAGTTCCACCACCGTTTCGGTGTCGGGCCTCGGCACCAGTGTCGCAGCCGAGAGCTTTAGTGGCAGTCCCCAGAATTCCTTGAGCCCGAGAATGCGGGCGATCGGCTCGCCGGAAAGCCGCCGGCGGGCAAAATCCTCCAGACGAATCGACTCCTCCGATGTGAGCGGCCGGCTCGCCGCCGCGATCACGCCGGTCAGATCGAGATCCAGCGCCGCGCCGATCAGCATCCGCGCGTCGAGTTCGGCCGAATCGATCCGTCCGGATTTGAATCGCGCCGTGAGCATGCGTCGCGCAGCCTCGACGGCTTGTCCGGCGAAGATCACGCGCCGTCCCCGTGACCGCCGAGGCGCTCCAACAGCTTCCATTTCGTTCCTGCGAAAGCAGGGACCCATACGCCGTGACCTATCGATTCGGGCGGCGCAGGTTGACGCTTTCCGCAACAACGAACGCCTGTGGTTATGGGTCCCCGCTTTCGCGGGCACGACAATCGGGTGTCGCTCACGCCGCGGCGCCCTGGGCGGCGAGCTGCGCCGCCTGGTGCTCGGTCGTCAATGCATCGACCAGTTCGCCAACGGCTTCGCCCGCCATCACCTGCGGAAGCTTGTAGAGGGTGAGGTTGATGCGATGATCGGTGACGCGGCCTTGCGGAAAATTATAGGTGCGGATGCGCTCCG
>VAZH01000630.1 GCA_005884465.1 Alphaproteobacteria bacterium
AGAGGTTGTCGACGTCGATGCCGCGCTCGACCGAGAACCGTGCGCACTCCGCCTGGATGATATTGGAGAATGTCCATGACGCCACCAGCGTCAATTGCCGGCGCAACAGATGCGGACTGACGTCGATATGGACGTCGCCGCCTTCGCCGACAAAGCACATCGTGCCCCACACCTTGGTGCTGCGGATCGCGCTCAACCGGGCATTCGGGTTGCTCGAAGTATCCAGCGTCAGGTCCGCATAACGGCCGTGGGTGAGGTCCTTGATCGCAGCCACCGGATCGTTCGACCCGGGATCGACGACCTCGTCGGCACCGAACGCCTTGGCGCGGTTGAGCCGCGGCTGGCTGATGTCGAGCGCGATCACTCTTGCGCCCATCGCCTTGGCGTATTGAGTGGCCGCCAATCCCACCGGTCCCTGGCCGAAAATCGCGATGGTATCGTTGCCCGACAGGTTTATGCGGCGCAGCGCGCTATAGGCGGTGCCGGAACCGCAGGCGATCGCCGCGCCGGCCGAGAACGTCAGTTCGTCGGGCAGCGGCACCAGGGTGTTGGCGGGCACCTTCAGATATTGCGCGTGGCCGCCATGGGCGTTGTTGCCGTAGACCTTGACCGGCACCTCCTGGCAGAGCTGCTGCCATCCGGAACGGCAATGATTGCACTGCGTGCAGCCCTGATAGTGATGCACCATGACGCGCTGGCCTCTTCGCGCCATCTTGGCGTCGACGGCGCCGCCCACCGCGATCACCACGCCGCAGGGTTCGTGCCCCACGATGACAGGACCCTCGTTCACCGGAATGCCGGTGGCCTGTGGCTGGCCTTTGGGACGGCGGTACTGATGCAGGTCACTGCCGCACATGCCGGACGCCTTCATCTCGATGACGACATCGTGAGCCTCCGGCGTGGGATCGGGAAACTGCATCAATTCCAGCCCGCGTTCGCCCGTGAATACAACGCCGCGCATCGTTTCCTCCGCAAGTTTTTGTTGTGGCCCGATTTTGAACCCAAACGACGTGATTGGCAAAGCGCGAACCAATGGCGAGCTGGCGTCACTAAGGATCGGGGGGTTCCGTCACCTGCCTGCCTCCGCGGTTGATGCCAGCAACCGCAACTTGCGTGATCTGGCTCACAAGGACCCGGCGCAGGCTTCTGATAGGCAGGCCCCTGTGCTACAAGGACCATAGTTCCGGAAGCGTCACATGAAATCGCCTGGATCTCTAGGATTACGCGGATTTTTCCTCGCTGCCGCGCTTTTGCTGGGAGTGTGCCAGCCGGCTTTCGCCGAAAAGCGCGTGGCGCTGGTGCTCGGCAATTCCGCTTATCAAAACGTGGCGCGGCTTCCCAACCCGGTCAATGACGGCACGGTGATCGCGGCAACGCTGAAGAATGCCGGCTTCGACGTCGTCGAGGAGCGTCACGATCTCCCGGCGGCCGAGACCCGTCGCGCACTGCGCGACTTCGCCGACCGCGCGCGCGATGCCGACATCGCCGTGGTCTATTACGCCGGCCACGGCATCGAGGTGGACGGTACGAATTATCTGATCCCGGTCGATGCGAAACTGGAACGCGATACCGACGTGTACGACGAGGCGTTTTCGCTGGACCGCGTCTTGCTCGCCATCGAACCAGCAAAGCAGCTTCGGCTGGTGATCCTCGACGCCTGCCGGGACAATCCGTTTGCCAAGACTATGAAGCGGACCGTCGCATCGCGCGCGATCGGGCAGGGTCTCGCCAAGGTCGAGCCGACCAGTCCGAATATGCTGATCGCTTATTCCGCCAAGGCCGGCTCGACGGCGCTGGACGGCGATGCGAAGAACAGCCCGTTCACGATGGCGCTGGCAAAGCACCTGACGACGCCGGGGCTCGATGTGCGCAGGGCATTCGGATTCGTTCGCGACGAGGTGTTGAAGACGACGAGCTACCGGCAGGAGCCGTTTGTCTATGGCTCGCTCGGCGGCGAGGACGTGCCGTTGGTCCCTGTCAAGGCCACGGCCCCAGCCGCGACTCCGCAAGCCGACATACGCCGCGACTATGAACTCGCGCAGCAGATCGGCAACAAGGCCGCATTGAATGCCTTCGTCGCCCAGTATCCGGACGGCTTCTACGCAGAGCTCGCCAGGAGTCAGCTCGCCAAGATTGCCGCGGAGGAAACGCGCGTCACGGCGACCGAAAAGGCCCGGCTGGCCGAGCAGGAGCGGGCGCGGCTTGCCG
>VAZH01000147.1 GCA_005884465.1 Alphaproteobacteria bacterium
CCGGTTGATAGACATCCTCCTTCACGCGGCGCCCATGGAATGGGCCATAGGGGAAGGCGTTGATGGTGAAGACGTAGAGATTCTCGCGAGCGAGAAACGCACGAAACTCGTCGAGCACCGCCGGCGCGCTCAGTGCCTCGGCGGCGATCCCGGAGAGCCGAAGGCCTAGACCGAATGCATTCTGCGGCGAGACCTTTGCCTTGATG
>VAZH01000148.1 GCA_005884465.1 Alphaproteobacteria bacterium
TCGTATCTGATCGAGAACGTCTGCGCGAACGTTTCCGTCCGCGGAACGTCGGGTTCCGGGTTGAGCATCGACACGCTCCTCCCCTCGATGCGCGCGAGCAGTTGCAGCTTTCTTTACGGACGCACCGAAAGGTGTAGTCTTAATCGCCGCGCCCGGCCTGTCAATTCCCCTCGAACATCAAGAGACCCGAGCAACGGCGTGCCAATGCGGAAGACGATTGTCATCCTTGTGGTCGGCCTGACGCCAGGTCATCTCGGGCCCAAGACGCCGCGCCTGTCGGCGCTTGCGCGGGCCGGTGGCATGCGCCCCCTTGCGACGGTGACGCCGGCGGTCACTTGCACGGTGCAGGCAACCTTCATGACCGGCAGCCTGCCGCGCGATCATGGCATCGTCGCCAATGGCTGGCTTTTTCGCGATCTGCTCGAAGTTTGGCTGTGGCGACAGTCGAACCGGCTTGTTGCCGGTGAGAAAGTCTGGGAGGCAGGTAAGCGGCGCGATCCTGGTTTCACCACCGCCAATCTGTTCTGGTGGTATAACATGGGTGCGAGTCATGAGATTGGAGTCACGCCTCGGCCGATCTACAAGTCGGACGGGCGCAAGATGCCTGACTGCTATGCACAGCCCGCTGCGCTCCGTGAGGAGCTGACGTGCGAGCTTGGCGTCTTCCCCCTGTTCCAGTTCTGGGGGCCAGGGACCTCCATCGTATCATCGCGCTGGATCGCCGATGCGGCCCTGCATGTCAGGCGCACCCGAACCCCGACCCTGACGCTCGTCTATCTGCCGCACCTCGATTACGACCTGCAGCGCCTTGGGCCCGACAATCCGCTGACTGCAAGAAGTCTCGAGGAGATCGATGCTGTCGCTGGCACGCTCATCGCCGATGCCGAGCGGGAAGGGGCGCGGGTGATCGTGCTGTCGGAGTACGGGATCACGGCCGTCAGCATGCCGATCCACGTCAATAGAGCCTTGCGACAGGCCGGGCTCTTGGCGGTGCGCACCGAGGATGGTGGCGAGGTGCTCGATATCCCACAGTCGCGGGCGTTTGCGTTGGCCGATCATCAGATCGCCCATCTCTATATTTCGGAACCGACACTGATTGAGGAAGTCCGTCGCATCGTTGCGGCGCTGCCAGGCGTTGACGGCGTGTTCGACCGGCGCGAGCAGCATGGGCTCGGGATCGATCACGCGCGCTCGGGCGAGCTCGTCGCGCTGGCGCGCCCCGATGCGTGGTTCACATACTACTACTGGATCGACGATCGGCGCGCACCGGATTTCGCCCGCCTGGTCGAGATCCATCGCAAGCCGGGGTATGATCCGGTCGAGCTCTTTCTCGACCCCGCCATCCGGTTCCCAAGGATGGCGCTGGGTTGGCGCCTTGCCAAGCGGGCGCTTGGGCTGCGCACCGTCATGGACGTGATCCCGCTCGATGCCACCCTCGTGCGCGGCTCTCATGGGCGCATCGTGGACGACCCGGCACGCGGTCCGCTGCTGATCTCGAGCGAGCCGAGCCTCGTGCCGGATGGGCCGATCGCTGCGGCGGCGGTCAAGACGATCATCCTGGCGCACGTCTTCGACTGACGCCCACCCACAAAGGCAGTGCGTCGCTGATCTCGGCTGTACGCCATGGTACGGCCGTGATCGACTCCTGAAATTCGGCACCGCGGCGGCCAGCCTATGAATGTCTACAGACCCTCGTCTTAGCGTGTTCAAACGTCCCGGGTCATGCTAGATATTACGAGGCTGCCAATGAAGGCGTGACCGAAGCGATTTCTCGTCGTCACGCCGCAAAAGCAACAAGAAGCAACAAAAAGGGAGGAGCGGCATGTCCCAACAATTTACCGCCTCCGAAGGAGCCGCAGGATCGAGCGAGGCGCAGGATCGCTCCGAACTCCTTTGCCCGTGCTGCGGCGCACGTCTGTCGCTGCGGAGCCAGAACGGCACAACGAGGCTTGAGGCCGACACACAGGGATACATGATACCAGCTGCAGCCGGCATCATGTTCATCGATCCGCATGCGCACATGATCTCGCGCACCACCGCCGACTACGAGGCCATGGCGCGCGCCGGCGTGGTGGCGGTGATCGAGCCGGCGTTCTGGATCGGCCAGCCGCGGACCAATCTCGGCAGCTATGTGGACTATCTCTCCAGCATCATCGGCTTCGAAAAATTCCGCGCCGGCCAGTTCGGCATCCGCCACTATTGCTGCATTGCACTCAACCCGAAGGAGGCCAACAACGAGGCGCTGGCGGAAGCCATCATGGAGGTGCTGCCGCACTTCGCCGCGAAGGAAAGCGTCGTCGCTATCGGCGAGCTCGGCTATGACGAGCAGACCGCCCTGGAAGACAAATATCTGCGCCAACAGATCGAGCTCGCCAAGGAGGTTGATCTTCCCATCATGATCCATACGCCGCATCGCGACAAGAAGCGCGGAACATTGCGGACCATGGACGTGCTCAGCGAGCACCGGTTCGACCCGGGCCGTTGCGTGATTGACCATAATAATGAGGAGACCGTCCGCGATGTGCTGGACCGCGGCTATTTCGCGGCGTTCTCGATCTATCCGCACACAAAGATGGGAAACGAGCGCATGACCGAGCTGGTCCGACAGTTCGGACCCGAGCGCATCATTGTCGATTCCGCCTGCGACTGGGGCGTCTCCGACTCGCTTGCCGTCCCAAAGACCGCCGCGTTGATGGCACAGCGCGGCATTCCGGCCGCCACGATCCGCAAGGTCACGTACGAAAATGCGCTGGCCGCCTATGGCCTCTCTGGCGTTATGAAGGAGCAGGATTGGCTCAATCCGGCGCCCATCGACCAGCGCACGCTGTTTGAAGGCAACAGCGTGCTGCGCGGCGGCCAGACCCCGCGCATTGAGGCGCCCGTCGGTCCGCTCTCCGGCAACTTGACGATTGCCTGAACAGGCACGCGATCAGGGCGCGCGGCGCAGCGCCACGAGGATGTCCTCAATCCCCATGCGCGGGATCACCCCGTCGCGGCCTGACAATGAATGTCGCCGGTAGCGTCCAGAGCGCGATGAGATCAGGTTGAATCGCCATCGCGCTCTAGGTCTTTGATTGAGCATGATCTTTTCGGAAAACCGCTGCACACTTTTCCGGATCGTGCTCTAGGCGTCATTGCTCGGGGCGGCCGAAACATCGAGTCCGGCCGCAGCATCATCCGTTCCATCTCGGCGCCGACCCAGATCGTGAGATTCAGGGGACCCTTCAGTGGCATAATCGCGTGTCGAGTTGAGCTCCCAAAGCAGCCCTGCCACCGGGCGCAGTGCATTTGGGATTTGGCGTCCGGTCGAAACCCTGCATAATGCGGCCGAGAATAGCCATCATGGCGCGTGCGCAATGACCGGAATCGCCCCGAGCATCGTGTCGTTCCTCGTTCTCGGCTTCTTGCTCGGGATGCGGCATGCGACCGACGCCGACCACGTGGTTGCCATTGCGACGATCGTCAGTCGCGAGCACAGCATGGCGGGCTCGGTGCTGATCGGCGCGGCCTGGGGCGTCGGGCACACTATCACGGTCATGGCGGTCGGAGCGGCAATCATCGTGTTCGGGGTCGTCATTCCGCCACAGCTCGGCCTGTCGATGGACTTCGCCGTCGGCATCATGCTGGTCCTGCTTGGCGTTCTCACCCTGACAGGGATGGGCCGCGCGGTCGGCGCGGCCCACGTGCATGCGGGCGTCCCCGGCGGACATGCGCTCGACCTTCACGAGCACCCGCATGCGCATGGCGACTACGTGCACCGGCACCCGCACGGTCACGGCCCCGGCGCGCACGGGCACGCCGAAGAGGACACGCCGCTGGCGCGGCTCGACCGCAGCGGGCTCGGCCGGCTCGCTCTCTACGAGTGGCTGCGACCCTTCGCCGTCGGCTTCGTGCACGGCTTGGCAGGATCCGCCGCCGTCGCCCTGATGGTGCTGTCCATCATCCGCGAACCGATGGCCGCGCTCGGCTATCTGCTGCTGTTCGGGCTCGGCACTGTCGTCGGAATGATGCTGATCACGCTGGTCCTGTCGGCGCCGTTCGCGTTCACAGCGGTCAATCTTCCGAAATTCAATTGGCGGCTCCGTGTGGCATCGGGTCTGGTCAGCTTCGTCTTCGGGGTGGTCCTGATCTACGGCTTCGGCTTTGCCGACGGCGGCCTGTTCAGCGACGCGCCGACCTGGGAGCCCCGTTGACCTGGCGGACGGCGTTGGGGGCAGCGGCTAGCCATGAGTGCGCGCTGGTCTGCTTCGCCGCCCCGTACCGGTTGACCGCCGGAAACCGAGGGATAAAGTCTGGCGATAGTAAATGGAGGATGCGCCATTCAGACGATCGGCATGCCCGGTGCGCGGTCGTTGTTGCTGGTCGGCGTCGTTCTGGCGCTCGCGGCAACCATGGGTGCTGCGTGGCTGCACGAGATGCGGCCGCAGTCGGTGGTGAAACCGGCGTCGCAAACTGTCAGCACGCGAGCCGAGAAACCCCAATCGCCGGCCCTGACGGCGGACGAGGAACGCTTCGCGACGGCTTTGTGGGCTGTCCACCGGGACGCGACTCGCTCGGCGGTAGCGATGAGCTTTGCCGGCATCGCCTATCAGACCGAGAATCAGGACGCGCGCGCGCTCGCACGAAGCATCGAGCCGCTGGCGAAATTCTTTCATGATGCTGAAATTGAGGTCCGCACCATGAGTCCGCCGCCTTCACTGTCAAAGACGCACGGGCAGTACGTCGAAGCAATGGGGCTCTACGCCAACGCTGCAGCCGAGATGCTGAAATTCACCGAGGACGGCGACTCGCAGCGTCTCGACGTCGCCCACCGGCTGGATGTGAGGGCCTCGGAAGACATGCTGCGCGTCGGCGAAGTGCTGTGGCCGGGACAATACAAGCCGCACTAGGGGGCAATCGGAGCGAAGGAAAAGAGACAAGCGCATTCCAATCTCAATCAGAGAAGTTTCAATCTAGCGGTAGGGAGGAAGGCAATGGGAAGACGCGCGCTACGAATTCGTCCGTTTACGTGGACCGCTGCGATAGCGGCGCTGGCATGCCTGTTCGGTGCGGCAGCGCACGCCCAGCAACCGGTCTGCTCGGCATGGCTGATCGAGAGCAGCCGGTTCATGAACGTGCCGTTCGGAGCGTTCATGCCGGATCGCGCATTCGTGCCGGGCAGCACGAAGCCGGAGAGCAGCATTCCGACCGTCGATCTGCCGGTGAACGTCGGCGTGATCAAGTGCGGCAGTGAGTTGATCCTCTACGATACCGGCTGGAAGCAGCAGGAATATCTCAAGATGACCGGGTCAGACCACTGGGCTCCGCTGCCGGACCAGCTGAAGGCCCTTGGCTTCAATGCTGCCGATGTCACCAAGGTGGTGATCGGCCACGCCCACTGGGACCACGCCGGCCAATTGTCCGACCTGCCCAATGCCGTGCTCTATGTCCAACGCGAGGAGCTCAGGGCGATTGAGTGGGCGCTCAACTATCCGGAGCCGCACATCCGGGCGATCAACTCCGATCCCGGCGGCTGCTACCGTACGCCCGCCTGTGGCTACATGCCGCTCACAATCGAAGAGGTCTACGGCAAGGTGCTGAAGGGCAAGGCGGTGATCGTCGATGGTGAGATGGAGATCCTGCCGGGGGTGCGCATTCATCCGGCGTTTCGCGCGCATACGGCCGGCTCGCAGCTGCTTGAGGTGCCTACCGCCATCGGCAAGCTGGTGTTCGGCTCGGACGCGTTCTCGTCATACGAGGCCATCCGCGATTGGATGACGGCGAACGTGCAGCAGACCGATACAGTTCAGCAGTTTCTGGCTTACGAGAAGTGCTACAAGATTACCGGCGGCTACAACAACTGCGTCGCGGCCCACGAGCCGCTGAGCTACACGGACAAATATCCGCTGACGAAGAATTCCTGGGTGGCGCTGAACGGCGGACGCATGGCCGAGATCACGCTGGCGCCGGGTGAAAAATCGCGCAAGCCATGACTGGTGTTTTCGGGGTGGGACCAGACGGCCCATCCCGACCACTTCATCTCGGGATTGGAAAAAAGCGGTTCGGCCTGCGCCGGCTGGCCTTGCGGCTTGTCTGCGTGGCGTCGCTCCTAGCCAGCAGCGCGTCGGCACATGACGCGAGCAGCTATGGCGGGGTGTTTCGCTCCCGCGATCTCGGCGCCGCCTGGTTGAATGCCGATGTCGGCCTGTTTCTCAATGCAGCGCTCGTCATTGTGGTCGATCCGCGCGATTCGTCCCACCTGCTGGTTGGCACCGAACTCGGAATCCTGAGTTCGCACAATGGAGGGCGGAGCTGGGCGCCGGAGGCGCGTGAGCTCATCATCGGCGCGGTCTTTGCGCTCGCCTTCTCGCCAGACGGCGAACTGGCCGTTTGTGCGGCAGCCAACGGCGTGTTTCGTCGCGACCAGGACAGTTGGCGGCGTGCTGAGGTCCCAGGGTCCGCGATTCCGGCGCGGGCGCTGGTCGCTGGGCCGGCGAACCATCGTTTCTATCTGCTCGGCCGGAGGGAACTTTTCACGAGTGAGGACGGCGGCCGCACCTATGCGGTCGTGCCCGGACTCCGAGAGATCGGCGAGATGACGGCGCTGGCGGCGATCCCGGGATCGGCCGACATTCTGGCGGCCGTAATCGACGGCCGGGCGATGATCAGCCACGATGGGGGGCGCACCTGGCGCGATGCCGGCTTGGGCGACGCAGCTGCGCCGGTCGATACGATCGCAACCGATGCCAGCCAGCCGCGACGCATCTGGGCGACCGCGGGGAGCCGGATCGTGGTCAGCGACGATCTCGGCTCCGGTTGGCATTCTATCGGTCGTTCACTGCCTGAGGCGAGAGCCAAGGTGCGCGGCATCGCAGCCAGCGCAGACGGTACAACCCTGGTGGTCTCCTCCGATCGCGGAATCTATCGCAGCAACGACGGCGGCGAAACCTGGGTGCAGAAAGAAGACAACCTTCCAATCCATATCGAGGCCGGGCCTCTCGCCCGGGATCCAAACGATCCGGGCGTCGTCTACGCGGTCTTCTCGCTGATGCCCTACGCGGAAGTCTGGCGCATGGCCCTCGAAGGCGGCAACCTGCTGGCGCGCATCGAACCGATCAGCCTCGTCGGCGGGTTCTCGTTCTGTGTGCTGGTGCTGATCGGCGGTGGTCTTGCGGCGCTACACCTGTCGCGCCGGCGCACCGACGCCCATTCGCCGCGCTGACCCGCGCATGGCCGCGCGAACCCGAAGTTCGGGCATACCGTGCGGCAAGTGCTGCTGAGAACTTCGGGTCCAAAAGCGGAACTATGGAGTTGCTAGTGTCCTCATCGATTCCGAGGCTCGTACGGAGCGTGCCGCGAATGTTTGCGAACTTCAAAATCGGGACACTAGCCGTGGCGCTCGGCATCGCGGTCCTGGCGGGAGGCGCGCTTCTGCTGGTCCGCGCCGTTCCGGAGCAAAAATTCGTCGAGTACCGCATGGACGAGCCGCAGGATGCGCCGATCGCGATTGCCGCGGGCATTGACGGCAGCATCTGGTTCACCATCGACCATGCCAATGCGATCGGCCGTCTGCGCAACGGCCGCATCGAGCGGCTGCCTACGTCGGGCCGCAACATCGAGCCGATCGGGCTCGCGATCGCAGACGACGGCAGCGCCTGGTACAC
>VAZH01000149.1 GCA_005884465.1 Alphaproteobacteria bacterium
CAGGTTAGCAAGGATCCTCATGGTGAGGAGCGCGTCTTCGCGCCTCTAGAACCATGAGACCGAAACGTTTCTCATCCTTCGAGACGCGGCCAAGAGGCCGCTCCTCAGGATGAGGGAAGGAGTGAGAGTTCATGCTGGCAAAAGCCGTCACGCCGCGTCCCGCCTCCACCATCCTGCTGCTGCGCGACGCAACCGGCACGGATGAGATCGAGGTCTTCATGATGGTGCGCCATTATGAGATCGATTTTAACTCCGGCGCG
>VAZH01000150.1 GCA_005884465.1 Alphaproteobacteria bacterium
CGACGGAAAGACCACGTTTCTGAAGGTGATCACCGAGAACGGTTTGTTGCTGGCGCTTGACGAGCTCGTGCCCTACGCCCACTGGATCACGCCGGAGGGCATGCCGAAGCGGTTCGACACCTGGTTCTTTCTCGCCGCCGCGCCGCCGGAGCAGGCCGGCGCCCACGACGGCAAGGAATCCACCGATTCGATCTGGGTGTCGCCGCGCGAAGCGCTGGCAGGCGGCGAGAGCGGGCGGTTCAAGCTGCCGTTTCCGACCACGCGCAACCTGATCAAGCTCGGGAAGCAAACCAGCGTGAAAGCCGCGCTCGACGATGGCAGGGGCAAACCGATTGTGACGGTGATGCCGGTTATGACCAAACTCAACGGAGGCCGTCAGCTTCGCATCCCGCTCGAGGCCGGCTACGACGGCGAAATATTCGAAGTCGGCACGGCGTGACGCAGGCGCACGGCTGATCATCGTCTGGGCGCCAGCAACCGCCGCCCTGCCGCCGGCATTGCGGTTGCTGGCATGTTCCCCTTGGGGCCCATTCCAGCGTATAAAAGTGGACTGCTCTGAGCCGGTCCCGATACCCATGCCCTTTGCCGCAATCGTCCAACGGATACAGTCGTTCTCACTTTCGATCGGTCAATTGACCTTTGCCAGTTTCATGCTGCTGCTGGCGATGATCGTGATGACGAGCGTCGCCAGCGTCGTCTCCATCCGCCACATCGATGCGACCTTTGCCGAGTTGCAACGGCTTCAGAGCCTTGGCGACCTTGCGGAGGAGATCGACCGCCGCATGAACGAATTGCGGCTTGCGGCGAGGGACTTTGTGACCGATCCGGCGGTTCCGTCCAGCCAGGTCTGGGAGGCGGCTTCCTCGCTGAGCAATCTCTTGAAGAAAACACGGCTGCAGCTAGCCCCCGATCAGCAGGAAATGATCGACGGCGTCTCCGCGCGGCTCCAGAACTACCGCGACGGCATCGAGCGCGTTACCGCATTGATCGCGCGCCGGGCGGAACTGGTCGCCGCGTTGCCGCCGGTGCGCCTGCGTTTCGAAGCGGCAATCGCCGAAGTGCCTGACCGGATCACCGCGCGAAACCTGTTTCGGATGCAGAACCAGATTGCCGAGGCGTTGCTGGCGCACGATCCCGCGGCTGCGGAACAGTCCGCCCGGCGCATGCGGGCGCTTGCAATTAGCGAACCGGGGCTTCGCACCGCCGTCGACGGCTACACGGACGCGATTATTTCGATCGCGGCGACCGAGGCGGAGATTGCCGGCATCGACAGGGAAGTTCTGGGCACCGAAGGTCGGCAGATCGGACTGGTGACCGAATTATTGCGAAACATAAGCGCCAGCAGCGGTCGCGTGCTGGCCCACGATTTTGCCAAAACACTTGCCCACGACAAGTGGCAAAGCATTTTCCTCGGCATTGCCGGGGTATTGATCGGGCTTGCCGCGGCGCTGTTCGTGGTGCGCCGTACTGTCCGTCCGCTCAAGGCCATCGCGAGAGCCATCCGCTCGCTCGCCGGAGGCGAGAAGGACGCCTCGATTCCCGCCACCGATGTCCACAACGAGATCGGTGACATCGCCCGCGCCGCCGAAGTGTTCCGCCGCACGCTGGTTGACGCCGATGCCGCGCGCGAGGCAGCGGTTCATGCCCTGGCCGAGCAGCGCCTTGCCGAGGAAAGCTATCGCAAGCTGTTCGAGGGCTCGGTCGATGGAATTTATGTGACGACGCCGGCCGGCGCGCTTCTCAACGCCAATCCGGCGCTGGCACGGATCATGGGATACGATACGCCGGAGCAGCTGATCAACAGCATCAGCGACATCGCGCACACCATCTATGTTCATCCGGCGGCGCGCGCAGAGTACCAACTGCTGATGCAGCGCCACGGAATGGTGCGCGAATTCGAGTATCAGGTGCGCGCGCGCGATGGCGCGGTGCTCTGGCTCTCCGACAGCGCTACCGCCGTGCGCAACGAAGCCGGCGAGGTCATCCGCTATGAAGGCACGGTGCGCGACATCACCGATCAGAAACGCGCCGAGGATGCGGTCGCCGAGGGTCGGCGGCTGCTGCAACAGGTGATCGACACCGTGCCCGCGGTGATCAATGTCAAGGACAGACAGCTGCATTATGTCTTGATGAACCGCTACATGGCCGGGATTTTCGGTGTCGAGCCCGCCGACGCGATCGGCCGTACCACCGCCGACCTGATGTCGCGCTACGGTGCAAAGAAGACCGACGAGAACGACAAGCGCGTGTTGGCGTCGGGCAAGGGGCTCGGATTTTACGAAGAGGAATATCTGGATTCCTCGGGCAATTTGCGGCAATGGCTGGTGAACAAGCTGCCGCTTCTCGACGCCGATGGCGAGATCGAACAAATCGTCACCGTCGCGCTCGACATCGGTGAGCGCAAGCGCGGCGAACAGGAGATGCGCAAGGCCAAGGATGCCGCCGAAGCGGCGTTGCGCAATTTGCGTGAGACCCAGAATTCACTGATCGAGGCGGAAAAGCTCGCCGCGCTCGGGCGGCTGGTGGCCGGCGTCGCCCACGAAGTCAACAACCCGGTCGGCATTAGCCTGACGGTCGCCTCATCGCTGGAGCGCAAGACGGCATTGTTCGCCGCCGAGGTCGCGCGCGGCGAACTCAGGCGATCCCACCTCAATGAATTTCTCGAGACCAGTCGCGATGCGTCCTCGCAGCTGGTTGCCAATCTCAACCGCGCGGCCGAGCTGATCACCTCGTTCAAGCAGGTGGCGGCCGACCGGAACTACTCGGATCAGCGAACCTTCGACCTCGGCGATCTAACCGAGCAGGTCGTGATGAGCCTGCGGCCGGGCTTGCGAAAGCACAATCTGACGCTCACCGTCGACTGCCAGCCCAACCTCATCATGAACAGCTATCCCGGGCCCTACGGGCAGGTGCTCACCAATCTGTTCCTGAATTCGGTGGCGCATGCCTTTCCGGACGGCAAACCAGGTACGATCGATATCCAGGTACGGGAGTCCGGCAAGGATAACGTTGAAATCATTTTTTCCGACAACGGTTGCGGCATGTCGCTCGACGTCCGGCGCCGGGCCTTCGATCCGTTCTTCACGACACGCCGCGATCAGGGCGGCACCGGCCTGGGGCTGCACATCGTCTACAGTATCGTGACCAACCGTTTGGGCGGCCGGCTCGACCTCGATTCCAAGCCGGGCGGAGGCACGCGCATCCAGCTCATCCTGCCCCGGGTGGCGCCGCTGGAGCAGGCGGCGGAATAGGCGCTATTCGATCTCGGCCAGCTTGCGCAGGGTTGCGGTAAAGATCTGGCTGGCCTTGCCCACCAGCGCCGTTCCATTCATCACAGCCGCGGTCTCGGTGAAGGTGCCGGAGACGCCGATCCCGACTGGGCTGGGCCCGCCGAACAGCGGGTTGGCGTCTGGGCTAGAGGTATGGCGCTGGACCAGCACTTCGCCTTTGAAGGTATCCCCCTTCGTCGTGTAGCTGCCGGTGTAGTACAGATAGGCATCGCCGCCGACGATCTTGCCATCCAGGAACATGACCACGCCGCTGCCTTTGCCTGTTCGCCCATCCTGCAGGCTGACATGGATCGAATACAGACCGTTCATCATGATGTGGCCGGTTACGACGTCCGGCACAGCGGAGTCGGTTAAGCTGTTATGCCAAAGCGCGGCACGCGGCGTCAACGCGACAAGGCTGGCCGGGGACGTCGCGCCCGACGCGGACTAATCCACATCGCTTAACATGACACAAGGATGACAACGGAACACGCCGGCCGGAAAGTTGGCCCGCGAAATGCATGGCAATGGCGGCAGGAGCATTTCCGGCTAAGTGGAAACCGGTTAGCCGCAAGAAATGCTCCCGACCAATAACTGGCGCGTATTCGTCCGCAAAACCGGTGTCCACTTTTGCGGAATACGCGCTTGCCGGTGGGTGCTGGAGCAGGAGACAAGTGAGCGACTGGATCGATGCCGGCGGCAATGCGCCGCGTTTATGCACTGACGAGGACTGGAAAAACTCGGAACGCCGCCGCCGCGCGAGGCGTTTGAAGGCGCCTCTGACGATCGGTATTACGGTCCTGCTAGTGACGCTGGGTTGCCATCTCGGGCACGCGCACGACCCCAGCCATCCCGAACTGAAGGCGTGGTTCGACAGCTTGAAGAGCGGGAAGGGGCCGTGTTGCTCCGACGCCGACGGCACGGCGGTCAGCGACGTAGACTGGCAATCCGCCAATGGCCACTATCGCGTACGGCTCGATGGCGAATGGATCGATGTACCCGACGAAGCCGTGATCACCGAACCGAACCGGGTTGGCCGAACCATGGTGTGGCCGATGAAAGGCTATATGGGCACGACCATCCGTTGCTTCATGCCAGGCAGCATGACCTAAAGCGTGATGATGCTGGGTCGAAGGGGGCGCATCTAGACAACCGGCGCGCCGTTTTTCTTATGCATATTTCTTGTCGCGCTCGAGCAGCTCGATCGAGATGCCCTGCGGCCCTCGGATGAAGCAGATACGGACGCCCGGCCGAATGGTCGTCGGCTCCTTTGTGAACTCCACACCCTTGGCCTTGATCTCGGCGGCCACCGCATCGATGTCTTTTACCGTCAACCCGAAATGATCGAGCCCCTGATAGGGCGTCTGCGGCGGCGCGTTGACGCCGTCGCCGGCCGTGACCGGCGCGATGAATACATTGGCGCCGCCGAGCTTGACGTCGATCCGCCCGGGGCCACGGATGATTACGCCGCCGAGGATATTTTCAAGCCAGACCGCAGTTGCTTCCGGGTCGGGACTGCGCAAGTGGACATGATCCCAGGTGACTATCGGCATCGTCGCTCTCCCCGTTTGCCTTTCATGCGCCGCTTGCCGCGAGATCTCACGCCGGCCGCTGCGCGCTCGATTTTAGCGGTCGCATTCTGGCGTTGCCATCCCTCTATGGCTGATCTGGTCCGAACTGCGCTTTGCGCCCAATTTTGTTGTGTTCGGATGCAACCATTTCGGGTTTCACCGATTGATGGATCGCGGCGGAACCCGTCAATCGGCAGTCGCGGCAGAGCTTTGGCGCGCTCTCTCGGTGCGCTGCAGCAGGCGATATGCGCCCGCCGGCTCTTGATGGCATGGCAATGGACACTGGGCTATATCGCGTTGAAACGACCGGGCTCTCGGGGCTCGCCGGGATTTTCGGCAGCTATTCGGCAACGCCGGCGGAAACCGCCGGTAGATACTTCCCATCAAAGCTTATCTGGCTCTCGGTCGTCCTGATTGTCGGATCGGGCGCATGGTTGCTGCTGTCCGGGTCCGCCAGCAACACGACAGCAAATGTGGAGCCCGAGCCCGTGCGCTTGGCGACTGCCTCCACCGGCGAGCCGGCACAATCGCCCGCCACGGACACGGCGCAGGACAAATCCTCCCTCGATCCGCAGGTCACACCGGCGGAGGAGATCGCGCCTGTGGAAACCTCGCCGGTCGATGGGCTCAAGATTTCGTCGCAGTCCTGGCGAAGGGGCGGGCTCGGGTCGAAAGCACTGGTCACTTTGACGCTCCGCAATGCCAACGAGTATGCGGTTAAGGATATCGAGATTTTCTGCTCCTTCGCCCGCAGGGACGGCAGCCATTTGACCGACCGTAAACGTGTGATTCATGACACCGTCAGCATGAGGAGCCAGAAAACCTTTGCCCGCATGCATGTCGGTTTCGTCAACGTCAATGCCAATCAGGCGAAATGCTCGCTGGTCGCAGCCAATCCGGTCTAGTGGCGGACCTGCCAGAGGCCGTAACACACAGCGGTAACTTCACCGTTATATCTGTCACGCGGCACTAGGAACCATCAGCATCATCCCCAAGTTATTAGAGTGTTGCACGCGAGGGGCGTGGGTGGAGCCGTACCGAAATGCTTCTGGCGCGATACTTCCTATCTGTTGGCGGCGTGTTGCTCGGCCTGCTGTTCGTCGCCGATGCAGTTGTGCCGACGGTGCCCGCTATCGGTACGGACAGGAACGATACGGGCGCGGACAAATCCGTCATCAGGATCCATTCCGATCGGAAATGGCCGGAGCCCGTTGTTTTCGATACCAGCGTGCCGACGATCGTCCCTGCGCAGACCGCGAAGGTAGAGGCTGTTGTTCCGCCCCCGACGCCGGTCGCCGACGTCTCGGCAAAGGCGCGCGTGCGGGAGACGTTTGCGCAGTTCGTGCCGCCTGAGCCAAAGAAACCGGAAGCGAAGCTGCAACGAAAACGCAAGATTGCAAGACAGAGGGTTGCCCCGCAGATGGTTCAGGTCGCGCAACAACCGCGATTTGGCTTTTTTTCCAACAACAGTTGGAACAACAGCTGGTGGTAAGCTGCGGCCACCCCACCAGCTGGGTATCCCAGAACGTTCAAGGCCACTTTACCCCGCGCTCAGCACCACGGTTCAGGTCGGGGGACGGCAATCGCCAACCCGCTGCGCTACCACCGTTTCTTTGGTCGGTATCTTTCCAATGCTGCCCTGATGGATCTCCGTGTAGGCGCTGTCCCCTTTCACATTGATCTCAGTCTTGATCGGCGCAGCGCCTCCACAGACCTTCTGGAAAACATAACCATCATCTGTCTTCCGAAGGTCCTTGGTGCTGCAGCCTCCTGCCTTGAGCGGGGCGAATTCCGCCTTCAGCGCCAGCGTCGGGTTGACACACCGGGTCATCTGTCGGTCGATTGGCAAGCCACTGGTTTGCAGCCGATCATTCGGCTTGCCGTCGGTCTCAAGTGTCCGCTCGAATTTCCACAGCCCGCTGCGAAAAATCGGTCCGTCAAAGGCAAAACTTGCGGAGGTTGTAGCCAACAGCGCGCAAGCCGCAGCGACGGCCAGCAGCATGCGGCGCCGGATTCGGTCGGATTCGTCTTCACGGGAAACGATCGCGGTCATAGCACTCTCCAGAAGTGAAACATCTCGAACCAACAGGTAAGGGCAACGTTCCGGTTTCAAGGAGCGTGAATTAAATTTTAACCATAGCTCGCAGGTTCGAATGCAACTGCGGCGATCGAGCCGGGATTCTTGAGAAGCTGTTGGGCCCTTGAGCCGCCAAAATCCCTTTTTTTGGATACACTCGCTGGCCATTCAGCCATGACGTCAGCCTGCATGACGTGGCCAGGCAGAAGGCAGGTTGGCCGTTTTGTTTGGGCACGGAATAGCACGGCATTCGGGATCGACCGCTCCGCTAGCGGAATCCTTGTCCTTGCAACGCGCGTTGTTCTTTTTTTGTTCTCAGGGGGTCAACGAGGTTATCCTGGGAGCGCGCGCGTCCGCAGCGCAAGTCTGGTCTTCGTTCGAGCACGAAAAAAATCGGCAAACACGGCGATCGAGAAAGTTCGAGAAGGCCTTTCCAGGAAACTAACAGGTCCGGCGCTTAAGTGAGGCGTGCTGCGGCCTCGAACGTCGTTGCTGCGCAGCGTCGGGCACAATGGATTTTGGCGGTCCTGTTGTTCAAAACGATAACGTCTCGTTCACCATGAGCGACAAATCCGCGATTCCTTTTGGCAAACTCGTTCGACCCTCATGTTGGCTTATACTTTTGCTGATTAATCATGCTTAGAGAAGGAGCTGTACCCACATACAGTTCAAGCGCGTAAGTGTGGATAGTAAAAGCGTATGAATACCGCACGCATTGTCGTCCTGACCATCGCTCTCATTGCCGGCGGGGTTGCCGCATATCTCGCGAGTGGAATCGGCGACAAACCTCCCCCCACCGAAGCGATCACGCTGCAGACCGTGGACGTTCTTGTCGCGAAGTCCGACATCGGTCTTGGCCAAACGGTGACCGCCGAGGCTGTGCAATGGCAAACGTGGCCGGCGGCGACTGCGAGCAACAGCTTTATCCGCCGCAACGATCGTCCTGATGCAACGACCCAGGTTGCCGGCTCGATTGCACGCGCGCCATTCATCGCCGGTGAGCCGATTCGCGAGCCAAAGCTGGTCAAGGCTAATGGCTCAGGCTTCATGGCCGCCATCCTGCCGGCCGGCATGCGTGCCGTCTCCACCGAAATTTCGCCGGAGACCGGCGCCGGCGGCTTTATTCTGCCCAACGATCGGGTCGATGTCATCCTCTCGAAGCGCGAGAAGAATCCGGACCGCGGCGGCTCCGCCGATATCGTCAACTCGGAGGTGATCCTCAGCAACGTTCGTGTTCTCGCCATCGACCAGGCGCCAAAAGAAAAGGATGGCCAGACCAGCGTGGTCGGCAAGACCGTAACGCTTGAACTCAAGCCGGAACAAGCGGAGACGCTGGCACGCGCGCGCCAGAGCGGCACCATGTCGCTGGCGCTTCGCAGCATCGCGGACGTCAACGCGACTGAGACCGGGTCTGAGGATCAGCTCGCGAAGCGTGGCGAGACTATCAAGGTGGTTCGCTACGGCGTTTCAAGCCCGACGACGATACAGAAGTGATCGAAGGGCGCCCGATATGAAAAGCAGGATAAATCGGCGATCGATCTGGACAATGCTGGTCCGCGCTCTGTCGTTTTCGGCCGTCACAGCATTGACGCTCAATTCGGCTTTGGCGCCGGTTGTGGCGAGCGACTATGCGGCAACGCCGATGGTCGGCGGCGGACAAATAAAAGCGCGCTTCCTTGCGCTCGGCATCGGCAAATCCGTCGTGGTCGATCTGCCGCGCGACATCAAGGATGTGCTGGTCGCCGACCCGAAGATCGCAAATGCGGTGATACCTTCGACCCAGCGCGCCTACATCATCGGTGCCGCGGTTGGTCAGACCAACATCGTGTTCTTCGATTCCGCAGGCGTGCAGATGGCGGCCTACGACATCGCGGTCAAGCGCGATCTCAACGGTGTGCGCGCGGTCCAGATCGAAGGCGTCGGCGACGGCGTCATATTGACCGGATCGGTATCCAGTCCGGTCGAGGCGCAGCAGGCGGGCGATCTCGCCGCACGGTTGGTAGGCAGTCCGGAAAAGGTCGTCAACTCAATCGCGGTCCGGGGTCGTGATCAGGTGATGTTGAAGGTTACCGTCGCCGAGGTGCGGCGGGAAATCATCAAACAGATGGGCGTCGATCTCAGCGCCAGCATGAATTATGGAACCGCGGTCGTAAATTTCAACAACAACAATCCGTTCACCGCGCTTGGCCGTTCGCTTGTCAGCGACAACCTCGCGAGCGTGTCGGCCCTGACCAAGGGTCTGCCCTCAGTCACCGCCACCCTGCGCGCGATGGAAAGCGCGGGGGTGATGCGCACGCTGGCTGAGCCGAATCTCACGGCGATCTCGGGCGAGTCTGCGACGTTTATCGCGGGCGGCGAGTTTCCGGTACCGGCTGGCTATGCCTGCGACCCGACCACGCATGTCTGTACCACCCAGATCAGCTTCAAGAAATTCGGTATTTCGCTCAACTTCACGCCGGTCGTGCTGAGCGAGGGCCGTATCAGCCTGCGGGTGATGACCGAGGTCTCCGAACTGTCGAACGACAATGCCATTACGTTGAACCAGTCCGGCAATTCGCTGACCGTTCCTTCAATCAAGACCCGTCGTGCCGAAACGACGCTGGAAATACCCTCGGGCGGCTCCATGGCGATGGCCGGCTTGATCCAGGAGCAGACCAAGCAGGCTATCAACGGTTTGCCCGGCGTGGACCAATTGCCCGTTCTTGGGCAGCTCTTCAGGAGCCAGGATTTCGTCAGCAACCAGACCGAATTGATGGTTCTGGTGACGCCCTATGTCGTTCGGGCGGTTGCGCAGCAGGAGTTGTCGCGTCCCGATGATGGATTTGCCTCCGCGTCAGATCCGCAATCGTTGTTGTTGGGCAGAATTAATCGGATCTATGGCGTTCCCGGCCGCGGCGAGCCGGGCGGAAGCTACCGGGGCACCTATGGCTTTATCACCGACTGAGAGGAATCTGCCCGGCCAGCGCGGCGAGGATGAGGGGACGATGACAAATAAAACTCCCGCCAACCAATTCCGAATCCTACGCCTTTGCGGCGCCTTCGTTGGCCTCGCAATCGCGCTGGGTGCATGCACAACCGGAGAAGTGGTGACAGCAAGCGTTCCTAACGATTACCGCCTGCGTCATCCTATTGCGATTCATGAAGGCGACCGGTCGGTCGTCATCTTCGTTGGCCACGGGCGCGGCGGCCTGTCCGCTTCACAACGCGCCGATGTGATGGGGCTGGCCCAGGTTTGGCTTCGTGAAGGAACCGGCGCGATTGTTGCCGATGTGCCGGTCGGCACGCCCAATGCGCGGGCGGCGCGGGACGCATTCCGGCAAGTTCGGTCGTTGCTCGCGGCGGCCGGCGTGCCGCCGCGCGGGATTGTTGTCCGCCGCTATCAGCCGGACGACCTGCGAACGCTCGCGACCATCCGCCTGAGCTATCCGAAAATCTCGGCGATTGCCGGTCCCTGCGGCCTGTGGCCGGAGGATCTCGGACCCTCGATCAGGAATCCAAGCTACTTCGAAAACAAGCAGTATTTCAATTTCGGCTGCGCCTATCAGCGCAACTTGGCGGCAATGGTCGACAATCCCTCGGACCTCGTGCAGCCGCGGTCCGAAACCCTCGCCTATACGCCGCGGCGCAGCATGGCTTTCGAGAAATATCGCAAGGGCACTGCGACCACGACCATCTATCCCGACGCCGACAGGGCCAAACTCAGCGATACAGGCAAATGAACAGCTACGCGCGCAAGAATCCGGAGGAGCAGCCCGGCGTCTCGCCGTCGCCGGAGGACGATCACATCGCCCCGGCGCCGCGGGTGTCGGTACAGGCGTTTTGCGAGACCGCGGAAACCGCAGCCGCCGTGCATTCGGCCGCCGAAGACCGCCGCCTCGGCAAGGCCCATCTCAAGGTTGAAATGGGCGGCATGGCAGCCGCCATCGAAGCCTATCATACGGCTCCCACTCCGAACGTGATCATTCTGGAAACCGAAGGCCGCAGTGATATCCTTGGGGGCCTCGATCACCTAGCGACGGTTTGCGATTCCGGAACCCGCGTTGTCGTCATCGGCAACGTCAACGATGTCACGCTTTATCGCGAATTGGTACGCCGCGGAGTCAGCGACTACGTGATCGGGCCGGTCGATGCCCTGGATGTGGTGCGCTCGATCTGCGGTCTGTTCTCGGCGCTGGAGGCAAAAGCCATCGGCCGGATTATCGCAATCGTCGGCGCAAAAGGCGGCGTCGGCGCATCCACCGTTGCGCACAATGTTGCATGGGCGATCGCGCGTGATGTGGGGCTGGATTCCGTCGTCGCCGATCTCGACCTCGCATTCGGCACCGCCGGTCTCGACTACAACCAGGATCCCTCGCAGGGAATTGCCAATGCGGTATTCTCGCCCGATCGTATCGATACGGCGTTCGTCGATCGTCTGCTGTCGAAATGTACCGACCATCTCAGCCTGCTGGCGGCGCCGGCGACGCTGGAGCGGGTCTACGACTTTGGCGACGAAGCCTTCGATACGATCTTCGATTCGTTACGCATCACGACGCCCTGCATCGTGCTC
>VAZH01000634.1 GCA_005884465.1 Alphaproteobacteria bacterium
CGGCTGCGCAGCGAGCTCGACGCCTACGCCAAGGGCAAGGTGCTGCTCGCCGAGGCCAATCAATGGCCGGAGGACGTGCAGGAATATTTCGGCCGCGGCGACGAATGCCAGATGGCCTATCATTTTCCGCTGATGCCGCGCATCTACATGGCGATCGCGCAGGAAGACCGCTTCCCCATTACCGATATCTTGCGCCAGACGCCCGACATCCCGGCCAACTGCCAGTGGGCGCTGTTCCTGCGCAATCACGACGAGCTGACGCTGGAAATGGTCACCGATGTCGAGCGCGATTATCTGTGGTCGACCTACGCCAACGATCCGCGCGCCCGCATCAATGTCGGCATCCGCCGGCGGCTGGCGCCGCTGATGGACAATGACCGGCGCAAGATCGAGCTGATGAACTCGCTGCTGCTCTCATTCCCGGGCACGCCGATCATCTATTACGGCGACGAGATCGGCATGGGCGACAACATCTATCTCGGCGACCGCAACGGTGTCCGCACCCCGATGCAATGGACGCCGGACCGCAATGGCGGCTTCTCCCGCGCAGATCCCGCTAGGCTCTACGCGCCGACCATCATGGACCCCGTCTACGGCTATGAATCGGTCAATGTCGAGGCGCAGTCGCGCAGCCTCTCATCGCTGCTCTCGGCCACCAAGCGGCTGATCGCGGTCCGCAAATCGACGCTGGCCTTCGGCCGCGGCACCATGACGTTCATCCGCCCGGAGAACCGCTCGGTGCTGTGCTACGTGCGGCAGTACCAGGGCGAGGTCATCCTGTGCGTCGCCAATCTGTCGCGATCGGCGCAGGCGACCGAACTCGACCTTTCCGCCTTCAAAGACCGTATTCCGCTGGAAATGCTCGGCCGAACCCGCTTCCCGGCGATCGGCGAACTGCCCTACATGATCACGCTGGCGCCTTACGGCTTCTACTGGTTCGAGCTGCAGGAACGCGACAAATCGGCGCCGGTGCCGCAGCGCGCGGTGCCCGAATTCGAAACGCTTGTCGTGCCGCTGAACGCGACCTGGGTGTCGCTGGCGCGCGAACGCGGCGTGTTCGAGCGCGACGTGCTTCCGGGACATCTGGCGCGCAGCCGCTGGTATCCGGAACGATCGCCCAAGGCGATCCGTCCGACCCTGACTTCAGCTATTCCGTTCTGCGACATCGGCGACAACCGGCCATGGCTCGCCTTTTTCGAATCGACGCAACGCGGCGTCAGCACGCGCTACGTGCTGCCGATGCAGATCGAATGGGTGCGCTTCGATCGCGAGCGCTACAACCCGCATGCGCTGGCCGCCGTTCGGCAAGGCGCCCGCGAAGGCACCTTGCTCGACGTCGCCACCGACCAGATCTTCATCGCGCTATTGTTGCGCAATCTGCAGCAATCGCTGACGGTCGACGAGAGCGAACAGGGCTTGCGGCTCGAATTCCGGCCGACCAGCCGCTTCGGCGACAAGCCGATCCGGCAGCCCGAGCACATCCGCATCGTGGATTCCGACCAGCCCCGCAGCACCGCCCTGGTGGACAACGACCATGTGGTGAAGATCTACCGGACGCTTCAGCCCGGCCTCAATCCCGAGATCGAGATGGGGCGCTTCCTCACCGATATCGCCAATTTTGCCAATACACCGGCGCTGCTCGGCAGCGTCGAGCTGGTCGAAGGCAACGAGAAGAACGCGATCGGCGTCGTTCACGCTTTCGTCGCCAATCAGGGCGACCTCTGGACCGTGAGTGCGGCCTATCTCGATCGCTTCGTCGAGGAGCAGCGCCTGCTGGCGGCGAGCATGCATCCCGGCGAGCGCGAGGAAGAGATACCCTATCTGCGTTACATGTCGCAGGCCGGGCGGCGCGTGGCCGAGCTGCATGTTGCGCTCGCCGGCAACAGCGAGCTTGCCGAATTCGCGCCGGAGCCGACCGGCCGCGACGATGTGCAGCGCTGGATCGACGATCTGATGCTGTGCGCCGGGCGCGTTTTCGATGCGCTCCGGCAGCGGCGGGATATGCTGAGGGAAGCCGATCGCCCGCTGGCAGACCAGGTGCTGGCGTTGCAACGGGCCCTGCCGGATTGGCTGGAAACGCTGCTGCTGCGCGAGGCCGATGCCGCCAACATCCGCGGCCATGGCGATCTCGATCTCAGTCAGTTGCTGATCGTCAAGGACGACATCTTCATCGTCGACTTCGAAGGCGCGCCGCGGCGCAGTATCGCCGAACGCCGGCGCAAGGCGCCCGCGGCACGCGACATCGCCAGCATGGTCCGATCGATCGATTATTCGGCAACCGCCGCCCTTGAGCGCGCGCTCAAAGTGGCCCACGATGAGCACGGCAAGCTCGGCGCAGCGCTTGGCGAGTGGCGCGACCGGGCGACGGCTGCATTTCTCGCCGCCTACCACGAGGCGATGACCGATCGGCGGCTGTGGCCGTCCGATCCGAATGCGGCAGACGGTTTGCTGACCTTCTTCCTGCTCGAGAAGGCCTTGAACGAAATCGAAC
>VAZH01000151.1 GCA_005884465.1 Alphaproteobacteria bacterium
CGATGGGCCGTCGTCGCAGGCACCACGGAGGTCGGCGAACCGATGACGTTCTACAGTCCGGATCATCCGGCGCCGTTCACGCCGGGCGAGCTCTGGTCGTCGGGGCTGACCTCGCTTGAGGAGGCCAGGCGGCTCGGGTTCATCGGCATCTGCGATACCACGGACGGACGGCTGCCGGTCTGCGAGGCTTGGATGAGTGAGAATGGCAAGGACGCCGAGCCGCTTGCGATCACCACGCAGCGCTTCTTCCACGGCCAGCCCGGTCCGGCGATCAGCTGGAAGATTTATGTCGTGCCGCCGGCGAAATAGGTCTGCGCCCGTCATTCGGGAGCCGCGAAGCGCGAACCCGGAATCTCGAGATTCCCCGATGTGCAATTGCACATCTGAGGTCTGGTCCTTCGGACCATCCCGGAATGACGCCCGCAAGAGCCCGCAAGAGCGGGGCGAGGGAGCGCACAGACGCTGCGGCGACAGCACCGCGTCGATGTTAAGCCACTCACGTCGATTCTTCGTTGAATTTGTTGGCGACGAGGTCAGTAATTGCATCAATGGCGGCTTGTGCCTCAGGGCCGATCGCGGAGACGACGATCGATGTCCCGGGACCTGCGGACAGCATCATCAATCCCATGATCGAGGTGCCGCCGACGGTCTCGCTGCCGCGTGTCACCCAGACCTCGGCATCGAAGCGCTCGACCATCTGAACGAATTTTGCGGATGCGCGCGCGTGCAAGCCGCGTTTGTTGATGATGGGAAGTTCGCGAGACACCGCACCCTGCGGGATGCCAGGCCCGGCATCGGGGTCGGGCGACGCAGCGTCGTCGCTCATTTGCCGGCGAGTACCCGGCTGGCAATGGTGACGTATTTGCGGCCGGCCTCTTGCGCCATCGCGATGGCGTCGGGCAGCGACCGCTCTTCGCGAACCTTGGCGAGCTTGACCAGCATGGGAAGGTTGATTCCGGCGAGCACTTCCACCTTCGGGCGACTCATGCAGGAGATCGCGAGATTGGAAGGTGTGCCGCCGAACATGTCGGTGAGGATGGCGACGCCGTCGCCAGAGTCGACGCGGTTGACCGCCTCGATGATGTCGCTTCGACACAAATCAGAATCGTCCTCGGCACCGATCGTGACGGCTTCGATTTGTTTTTGCGGACCCATGACATGTTCGAGCGCCGCCTTGAATTCGTCGGCAAGGCGCCCATGGGTCACAAGTACTAGGCCAATCATCGGAAACTCCTCGCGGGTGCCTTTTGGTGCACCGCACGAACGCGCCACTTTGACCATCCAGAGCCCCCGCGCAAGAGGGGATCTTTGCGATTCTCCCGGTAATTAGTGGTACGGAGGGGAGCCCGCGCCGGTCTATTCGGTCGCGATAGTGGGACTTATATGGTTACCAATTCCCTTCGAGCAATCGGCCGGAGATTGAGCAAAAGCTGAACTTTCGGCCATGATCAGGGCGGCTAGCACCAGGGGAAGCGCCGCATAGCCGGCTCCGACGGGAATTCGCGGTATTTCCACACCGCAGATACGGGTCCGGCGCGCTTCAGGCTCGGGCAGGCGCGCCGCATCGGGGGCGGACAGATCGACGACGAGGCCGACGATGGCCTCCTTGGCGAAATCGCAGCGTCGGATGCCGAGGCCGCGAATTTCGATCAGCCCGGTCAGCTCGCGCGCCGGCCGCACCACGACTTGCCCGTTACTGGCTTCAAGATGGACACGATCATCGCCGACCAGCATGGCCGACGGTAGTTGGCCCGAGCGCCCGGCCAGGATGAGATCGAACGCGAGATGAGATTTGCCGGCACCCGAGGGGCCGCGGATCAGCACGGCGCGATTTTCAACCCGCACTGCGGAAGCGTGGACGCTGGCGCTTGCGGTGGTCGTCATGGCGCAGGCAGCCTGACCACAAAGCGCGCCCCCGCAACCGTTGCTTCGCCATCGGCATTGAGCGGACCCGGGCGATTCTCCGCCCAGATGCGCCCGCCATGGGCCTCGATGATCTGTTTCGAGATCGACAGCCCCAGTCCGGAATTCTGCCCGAACCCCTGATGCGGCCGGTCGGTGTAGAAGCGTTCGAAGATTCGCTCCAGCGCGTCCTCGCGAATCCCCGGCCCATTGTCGTCGATGACGATTTCGATTTCCGATTTCAGGCGGCGGCACACGATCCGCACCTTGCCGCCGGGTTGGGAGAACGACTGGGCGTTGACCAGAAGATTGGAGATCACCTGTCCAAGCCGCGAATCGTGGCCCGGCACCGAGAAAGTGTCGGCGGAGCCTCGGCCTTCGAAGCGGACTTCCACGGCGACGTCGTGGCCGAGCCGGGTTTCGTTGGCCACCGAAGTCAGGGTAGTGAGCAGGCGGCGGAAATCGACTGGCGTCAGGTCCTGCCGCTGCAGTTCGGCATCGAGCCGGCTGGCATCGGAAATGTCGGAGATCAGCCGATCGAGCCGTTTGACGTCATGCTCAATCACCGCCAGCAGCCGCGAGCGGCTGTTCTCGCTCCGCGCCAAGGGGAGCGTTTCGACCGCGGACCGCAGCGACGTCAGCGGATTCTTCAATTCATGGGCGACATCGGCGGCGAACATCTCGATCGCCTCGATCCGGTTATACAGCGCATCCGTCATGTCGCGCAGCGCGCCGGAGAGATGCCCGATCTCGTCGCGGCGGCGGGTGAAATCGGGAATCTCGACGCGGGTCCGGATGCGGCGGCGGACGCGCTCGGCGCTGTCGGCGAGGCGGCGCACCGGGCCGGCGATGGTGCTAGCGAGCAATAGCGACAGTACAATCATCACAGCGGATGCGACGCCGCCGACTTTCAGGATCGCGAGGCGTTCGGCGGTCACCATCTGGTCGATGTCGTCGCCCTGGGTCGACAGCATCAGCGCGCCGTGCACCGCGCGGAAGCGCTGCACCGGCACCGCGACCGAGACGATCACCTCGCCGCGGTCGTTGACGCGCACCATGCTGCGCTTCTGGCCCTTCAGCGAGTCCGCGACCTCCTTATAGCCGCTACCGTTCTCGGGTCCGAGTTCGCGATAGAGCGGAAGGTCGCCGCGGTTGAGCCAGGTGCGGATCCCGATCATCGCGCGCTCCGCGATGCCCGGTTTCTCGACCGACGGCGGCGGCAGTTCGAAGCGCAGCACGTCGCCGCGGCCGTAGAGATTGCGGCTGTCGAGAATCAGGCCCCCGTCACGGTCGAAAATGCGGGCGCGGGTCTTGGTCGGTGAAATCAGCCGCCGCAACACCGGCGCGACGCGTTCCGGATTGATCGGAAAATCCAGCCCGGAATATTCGTCCGGAGCCCCGTAGGTTTCACCGGGCTTCAGATCGAGCAGCCGGTCGGGATCGATGGTTATGGTGTTGGTCTCGATGGTGGCGGAAGCCGCGATCGCACCGGCGATGATCTCGGCCTGCACCAACAGGCTTTGCGCCCGCGCGTCGATCAGGCCGGCGCGGAATTGCGAGAGATAGAGGATGCTCGCGACCAGCGCGACCAGCCCGGCGAGATTGAGCGATACGATGCGACGGGTGAGACTGGAGAAGCTGAGCGCGAAAAAGAACTGGCCGGCCCGGCGCAGCCAGCCGAGCGGCCGCTGCCAGCCCTGTGCCGGCGGGGCTTCGAGGGCAACGTTGTCCAAAACCAGGGCCGGCGAGGCGCCCTCGGCGTTCAGGCTTGGATCAGGCTGCGTTCGATCAAGCAATGGCCAAAACCGCCGGTTGTTTCGATTGCATCTTTAAGATCCGCGTAGCCTTCGCATCTTACCCGAGATGCGCTGTGGCGTCAGTTAACAAGCCACGCGCGGGTCGCAAATCAGGTTTCCTTGAAGCGGTAGCCCACACCGTACAGGGTTTCGATCATCTCGAAATCGTCGTCCACGACCTTGAACTTCTTGCGCAGCCGCTTGATGTGGCTGTCGATGGTGCGATCGTCGACATAGACCTGATCGTCATAGGCGGCGTCCATCAGTGCATTGCGGCTTTTCACGACGCCGGGGCGCGTCGCCAGCGCCTGCAGGATCAGAAACTCCGTCACCGTCAATGTCACGGGCTCGTTCTTCCAGGTGCAGGTGTGACGCTCAGGATCCATGCGCAACAGCCCGCGATCCAGCGCCTTGGCATCGGTTTCCTTCGGCACGGCGGTCGGATCCTTCGGCGCGGCGCGGCGCAGCACGGCTTTCACGCGCTCGACCAGGAGGCGCTGCGAGAACGGCTTGCGGATGAAATCGTCGGCGCCCATTTTGAGGCCGAACAGTTCGTCGATTTCCTCGTCCTTGGAGGTGAGAAAGATCACCGGCAGATCGGACTTCTGCCGCAGACGCCGCAGCGTCTCCATGCCGTCCATGCGCGGCATCTTGATGTCGAGGATCGCAAGATCCGGCGGACTGGTGCGGAAGCCGTCGAGCGCGGAAGCACCATCGGTGTAGGTCATGATGCGATAGCCTTCGGCTTCGAGCGCGATCGAGACGGATGTCAGAATGTTGCGGTCGTCATCGACCAAGGCGATTGTGGGCATGAGCCTGCTTTCAGATAGTAGGTGGCTGAAACGGCGGGCAATCCAGCGATGCGCCGCATAAGTGGGCTTTGAGCCCGGTCAACGAGCAATGCAAGCTGGGCTGAAGTGTGACCGAGTTCCCGAAGCCTCTGAGCGAACCATGGGTTCTAGCCCTATATAAAGGATTGGTCGGGCCGGGAAAAGCCCTATTTTTGCAATGAGATGTGGGGATATGACCTATGCAGCCCACCGTTGAGTTCGACGCCGCAAGGTTGGCCCGGTCGCTGTTGCGGCGCAGGCGGCAGGGGGCTTTGGCGACCCTGACGGCCGACAGCGGCGATCCCTATTGTTCGCTGGTCAACGTCGCAAGTTATGCCGATGGCTCGCCGATCCTGCTGATTTCGCGGCTGGCGCTGCATACAAAGAACATCCTAGCCGATTCCAGGGTCTCGCTGATGCTGGACGAGCGGGCCGAGGGCGACCCGCTGGAGGGATCGCGGATCATGCTGGCGGGCCGGGCCGAGGAAGCCACGGCCGACGATCTGCCGGTTTTACGCCGGCGCTACCTCAACGCCCATCCCTCGGCGGAAGCCTTTGTAAATTTTAAGGATTTTTCCTTTTTTCGGATTCGGCCATCCGGGACTCATTTGGTGGCAGGTTTCGGGCGGATCGTGGACCTGAGTCCTGCACAATTGCTGACCGATATTTCCGATGCCGGAGCGCTGCTGGAGGCCGAACAGGGCGCCATCGATCACATGAACGCAGATCATCGCGACGCGATGAACCTCTATGCAACAAGGCTGCTTGGCGCGGAGGTCGCAGATTGGCGCTGCACCGGCTGCGACCCTGATGGGCTCGACCTGCAGGCCGGCACAAAAACGCTGCGGCTGGATTTTCCGCGGCGGATTATCACCCCTGCCGCGCTGCGGCAGACGCTGAAGGAGCTCGCCGATCAAGCTCGCGCTGCAGCAAGTGTTTGAGCTGCATTCATGACCGCCTTGGAATAATCCAATTATTGCCGGATCGGCTTGGCAAGGTCCGCGTTCATCAGTAATAGGTCGCCGAGCCGGGGCCGGAAGGCTATATTGAGGTTACCGCGACAGAGGCGCGTTGGGCGGCGTTCGCGCTCAAGATACGCGGGTTCGAGGAGGAGTCTTCCGTGCAAGAGACGGGCGTGCATAACGGTGCCTTCGGCGCCGACAAATTCGGCTTCAAAAAACTCAAGGGCGTGAACTGGAATTTTGGCGCGCCGCAACTCTATGAGCACTCCTTACGCGCCGGCGAAGCCGTGGTTTCGGCTGATGGCGCGTTGTGCGCGGACACCGGCGTGTTCACAGGCCGCAGCCCCAAAGACAAATTCACCGTTCGCGACGCCTTGACCGACAACAACATGTGGTGGGCCGGCAACCAGTCGATCACCTCAGAACAGTTCGAAGCCCTCTACACCGACTTTCTCAAGCATGCCGAAGGCATGACGCTGTTTGCGCAGGATCTCCATGGCGGCGCCGATCCAAGTTTTCGGATCGCGACCCGCGTCTATACCGAGCTCGCCTGGCATTCGCTGTTCATCCGCACGCTCTTGATCCGCCCCGAGACGTCGGAGCTTGAGAACTTCGTGCCTGAACTGACGGTCGTCGATCTGCCGAGCTTCAAGGCCGATCCCAAACGCCACGGCGTGCGTTCGGAGAACGTGGTCGCGATCGACTTCGCCCGCAAGATCATCCTGATCGGCGGCTCCCAATATGCCGGCGAGATGAAAAAGTCGGTCTTCACCACGCTCAACTATTACCTGCCTGAAAAGGGCGTGATGGCGATGCACTGCTCGGCCAATGTCGGACCCGACGGCGACACCGCGGTGTTCTTCGGCTTGTCCGGCACCGGCAAGACCACGCTGTCGGCCGACCCTCAACGCACGCTGATCGGCGACGACGAGCACGGCTGGGGCCCGGATGGCGTCTTCAACTTTGAGGGCGGCTGCTACGCCAAATGCATCAAGCTGTCGCAAGAAGCCGAGCCCGAGATCTATGCCGCCAGCAAGCGCTTCGGCGCGGTGCTGGAAAACGTGGTGCTCGACGAAAGCACCCGAGAACCGGATTTCGACGACGGCTCGAAAACCGAAAACACCCGCTCCGCCTATCCGCTCGAATTCATCCCCAACGCCTCGCGCACCGGCCGCGCGCCTCATCCGAAGAACCTGGTGATGCTGGCGGCGGATGCGTTCGGCGTGATGCCGCCGATCGCGAAATTGACGCCGGCGCAGGCGATGTACCACTTCCTGTCCGGCTATACCGCGAAGGTGGCGGGCACCGAGCGCGGGCTGGGCAAGGAGCCGCAGCCGGAATTCTCGACCTGCTTCGGCTCGCCATTCCTGCCGCGCGACCCGTCGGTCTACGGCAATCTGCTGCGTGATCTGATCGCCAAGCACGGTGTCGATTGCTGGCTGGTCAACACCGGCTGGACCGGCGGCAAATACGGCACCGGCCGCCGCATGCCGATCAAGGTGACGCGGGCGCTATTGACGGCCGCGCTGAACGGCTCGCTGCGCAACGCCGATTTCCGCACCGACAAATATTTCGGCTTCGCGGTGCCGACCTCGCTGCCCGGCGTCGAGCCGCATATCCTCGATCCGATCAAGACCTGGGCCGACAAGGCCGAGTTCGACAAGACCGCGCGCGCGCTGGTCGGCATGTTCCAGAAGAATTTTGCAAAATTCGAAGCGCAGGTCGACGCCGACGTGCGCGCCGCCGCGCCGGAAGTGAAGCTCGCGGCGGAATAGTAGCAACGTCATTCCGGGGCGCGCGTGAGCGCGAACCCGGAATCTCGACATGAGTAATCTCTAGATTCCGGATCGCTCCGAAGATGGCGCGTCCGGAATGACGACGCCTTTTTCACGCCTTGAAATACGCAATCTGATGCGTGGTCGCGAGCAGGCGCCCCTTCGGCGACCAGAGTTCGCCGGTCTGGTCGCCGTAGCTCTTGTGAAAAATCCTGGCGTCGGCCACGGCCACAACGCGGCTGATATCCTCGGCTGCAAGATCTTCCGTGTCGGCGTGAAAATAGGTCGTCAGCGACACCGTGCCGAACGGCACCAGCTCGCGCCTCGCATGAAAGACGCGGGCGAAGAACGCGTCCGACATCGCCATCAGCGACAGCATATCGATCTTTCGCGGAATGCGGTCGCCGATCCATAGTTTGGAGAAAGCGTTTGGCGGCGCGCCTTGAGCCGCGCCGCTGGAATCCGGATCGCCCTCGACAAAACGAAAATCATATTGCTTGACCCAAGACGCCGCGACCTTCGGATAGGGCAGGATCTGTTCAAACGGCTTGGCTTTCGGAAATTGGGCCAGCTGGTGCGACCACGACGCACGGCGCTCGGCAAAGACGGCGGTAGCAAACGTCGCAACCTCGGCGCCATCCTGTGACAGCTCGACCGACCAGTGCTGCGTCGACCTGTTGGCCTTGACCAGGCGAACATCGAGATCGAAGGCGCCTTGCGCGATCGGCGCGCAAAAATTGACGGTCAGCGCCAGCGGATCGCCATTACGCTGCGGGTGATCGATCAGCGCCCGCAGGATGGTGGCTGCGGTCGCTCCGCCGAACGGGCCGACGAAGGCCCAGTAATCGTCGCTGGTCTGCCCTCGCCAGCGGCTGTCCCCGGCGCTAACCCGCGTGGCGTCGTCGAAAAGGTGCTGGGTTTTGGTCAGCATTTCCGCACTTTCCGTCATTGCAATGACGCTCTGGCTTTGTTGCTTGCAGTATCGCGGCAATTCTTGCGAATTCAATGACGCCGGAGGTAATGGAGTTCCGCTCGCCGGAATTCAGCGGGTCGCGCCGCGCTGCGCGCCCGCCTCTTGCAAGGCGGGCGGCAAAGTCCCGCGTACCGGCACGTTCCAGATATCCTGGGCATATTCGCGGATGGTGCGGTCGGAAGAGAACCAGGGCATCCGCGCGACGTTGAGGATAGAGGCCCGCGTCCAGGCCGGGACAACCTGCCAGCGCGCGTCGATGCCGCGCTGGGCTTCGAAATAGGCGTCGAAATCCGCGCTGACCATGTAATGGTCGATATAGCGCAGCGCGTGCGCGATCGACGCGAACCGGCCGGTATCGCCCGGCGAGAATTCGCCGCCACCGATCGCGTTGATCGCCCGCGCAAGCCTCGGCGACCGCCGGATCACGTCGGTCGCATCCAGTCCCTGCTTGCGCCGCACCACTACATCCATCGCCTCCATGCCGAAGATCGCGATGTTTTCGACGCCGACATGATCGCGGATTTCGATATTGGCGCCGTCGAGCGTGCCGATGGTCAGCGCGCCGTTCAGCGCGAGCTTCATGTTGCCGGTGCCGGAGGCTTCCATGCCCGCGGTTGAAATCTGTTCGGACAGATCGGCGGCGGGAATGATCACCTCGGCGAGGCTGACATTGTAGTCGGCGAGGAAGGCGATCTTCAGGCGTTCGCCGATGGCCGGATCATTGTTGACGATTTCGGCGACGTCGTTGATGAGCTTGATGATCAGCTTGGCGTAGCGATAGCTCGCCGCCGCCTTGCCGGCGAAGATTTTCACGCGCGGCACCCAGTCGCGCTGCGGCTCGTCCTTCATCGCTTGATAGAGCGCGATGGTCTCGAGAATATTGAGCAGCTGCCGCTTGTATTCATGGATGCGCTTGATCTGGACGTCGAACAGCGCGGTAGGATCGACCTTGACGTTGAGGCGTTCGCCGATCAGCCGCGCCAGCGCGACCTTGTTGTGATGCTTGACGCTGCGGAATTGCTGCTGGAACGCGCTGTCGCTGGCACGGGCCTCGAGAAGCTGAAGCTTGGTTGGATCGTCGAGCACGGCTTCGCCGCAGGTCTCGCGCAACAGATCGGTCAATTTTGGATTGGCCAGCGACAGCCAGCGGCGGAAGGTGATGCCGTTGGTCTTGTTGGTGATGCGTCCCGGATAAAGATGATTGAGATCGTGGAACACGGTCTCCTTCATCAGGTCGGAATGCATCGCCGAGACGCCGTTGATGCGGTGCGATCCGACGAAGGCCAATTGTCCCATTCGTACCCTGCGCCCGGACCTCTCGTCGATCAGCGATACCGAGGCCCTGAAATCGACGTCGCCCGGGCAGCGCGCATCCGCCAGAGCCAGATGCGCGACATTGATGCGATAGATGATCTCGAGATGCCGCGGCAGCAGGCGTTCGAACAACTCGATCGGCCAGGTCTCGAGCGCTTCGGGCAGCAGCGTGTGGTTGGTGTAGGACAGCGTGTCGACGGTGATCTTCCACGCCTCCTCCCAGCGGAAGTTGTGCAGATCCACCAGAATGCGCATCAGCTCGGTGACGGCGAGACTGGGATGGGTGTCGTTGAGCTGCACCGCGGCCTTCGATGCCAGGTTGCGCAACTGTCCGTCGGCGGCGAGATGACGTTTGACCAGATCCTGCAGCGAGGCGGAGACAAAGAAATATTCCTGGCGCAGCCGCAGCTCGCGGCCCGCCGGGCTCTCGTCATTCGGATACAGGAACTTGCAGATCGATTCGGCGCGCGCCTCCTCGGCGCTGGCGCCGAGATAGTCGCCGGTGTTGAACACGTCGAGCTTGAGCGGGTCGGGCGAGCGCGCCGACCACAGCCGCAGCGCGTTGACGTGCTGGCCGCGCCAACCCACGATCGGGGTGTCGTAGGCGACCGCCTGCACGGTTTCCGCCGGATGCCAGACGGCGCGATCGCGTCCCTTGGTTTCGACATTTTCGACGCCGCCGCCGAAATGAACGTGGTAGACCACCTCCGGCCGCTGGAATTCCCAAGGGTTGCCGTAGCTCAGCCACTCGTCGGGATATTCCTGCTGCCAGCCCTGCGCGATGATCTGGCGGAACAGGCCGAAATCGTAACGGATACCGTAGCCGATGGCCGGAATGGCAAGCGTCGCCATGCTCTCCATGAAGCAGGCCGCAAGCCGTCCCAGGCCGCCATTGCCGAGCGCCGCATCCGGTTCGCACTTGCGCAACTCTGCGAGGTTGACGCCGAGATCGCCCAACGCGGCCTCGAACACCCGCAATAGCCCCATATTGTTCAACGCATCGGTGAACAGGCGGCCGATCAGAAATTCCAGGCTGAGATAATAGACGCGCTTGGCGCCGGCGTCGTAGCTCAGTTTTTCGGTTGTGAGCCAGTGATGCACGATGCGGTCGCGCAGTGCCAGCGCCGCCGCCTTGTACCAGTCGTGGCGGGTGGCCATCCCGGTATCCTTGCCGATCGCAAGCCGGAGCTTGGCCAGGATCGCGCCCTTGATCTCGGCCAGCGCCAGCTCGTCGATGGGCTGGCCGAGCGCCGGAAAATTCCCCTGGAACGACTGATCGGGCAAATCCGAAATCCTGGACGTTTGAGTCTCGAGCAAATGATACGCGCGTTATGTTCTATTCGGAACCCGCGGCGGGTTTCGTTTGTGCAGTGCATGCATGAATTTTATGCAAGGACCGGGCCGGTTCACCGGTCTGCGCGCGCGCCGCCTTGGTGGTATAGTGGGGCCAAATCCGCAAAACACGATGTCGCGATAACCAACGGGAAGGAGCGGGCCATGAGACTGACCATCGAGATTGTCGCCGCCGCACTTCTGCTGTTCTGCATCAGTGCCACCAGCGCGGCATTTGCCGCAGGCGGCAAGACGGGCCGCAGCGCCGACGGCCTGAGCTGCGGATTCAGCGTTCCGAAAAATGCTTCGCCCGCCGCACGCTGCGCCGCGATCCGGCGCCAATGCGGCGGAAAATTCTACGCCAATTATTGCGGGGACAAGCTGTTGTCGGCGATGTGATGTTTCACACCTCGCGGCGCTCTTCAGCGTTCAGCCGCACCTCACTGAAGCGCCATTTGCGAAGGTCGCCGTCGCCTTCGAGCCGATCGGCTTCAGCCAATGCCCGGATGCGTACGCCAACCACTTCAGCATCGACGGGGAGCGCAAGCGTTTCGCACTGTTTCAGGGTCTGGCTGATAACCATCGCGGTCTTCTGCCATCGCGAACTCAGAGCCGAAAAAATCATCGAATCCAGATCAGCCTCAGAGACGGATTCCGGAAGAACAATATCTTTCCAGCGCCGCTTCGTATTGATCACGGATCGACCGGCTGCAGGCGGCCGCAAGTCCGGATAGCGGAGATAAACTGCCCGCAAAAGTTCGAAATGCAGCGCGAGAACGATCTTTTCGAGAGGTGCGGCCAGCATCTCCCGATCGTCTGCGTCGAGGGCGGATATGATCTGGCTCGCTCGATCGATTGCGTTGGCAGCTTTCCGCATGTGCTTTTTAATTTCAACGGCTTGCGTCCTGTCCATTGCCTTCATCCTCGCGGTTTTTGTCTCTCTGCCTGCGGGCACACCTAGTGTTGGACGTCCAAAGCCGTTCCATCGACGGATAGAACGAATTAAGAACACTTTAGCAAGTGATTGATATACCACCGTGATTCGGCGCCATGCCAACACAACATCTATGGCCTGTCCATCCTCGCGAGGACTACATGTCCACCATCGCCTTCGATCAATTCGCGCTTACCCGGATCGCCGACTTCGCCCGCTCGCTGTCGCGGCTGCATCAGGCCTCCCGCCGCCGACCGATCGATGACGATGTGATCGATCGCGAATTCAACGCCGTCTGTATGTCGGTGTGGGGCTACACCACGGACGATTTCAGCGACGGGCTGTTTTCCGACGAGGACCACGCGTGGCTCGACACGCTCGACGAGGCGCATGCGCGCATCTTCGCCGCCGAGCAGGGTTACGACCTCGTCGACGACAACGGCATGCTGACGGACTGGTGGGGCTATTGCTGGATGATCCTCGCCGAGAAACGCGGGCTGCTGACGCCGGAAAACCGCGCCGCGACACGGGCCGCGATCGAGGAGAAATACCTGGCCGCGCCGAACGTGATCGGCGTCATCGTCGGGCGGTGATTTTCTCCGGCCCTTATCCTGAGGAGCCGCGCTTGCGCGGCGTCTCGAAGGATGGC
>VAZH01000636.1:0-2290 GCA_005884465.1 Alphaproteobacteria bacterium
AAGGCCAAGATGAAGGCGCTCGTTACCGAGCGTGTCGGCAAGGGCGTCGCCTGGATGCCCTTCCACTTCGGCGGCTGGTTCGCAGGCCGGGATCTTCGCGGCAACTACCCGAAGGGCAGCGATCCGATCGTTCTCGGCGAAAGCGCGAACACGATCACCACCTATGGATACGATCCGGCGACCGGCATGCAGGAGCCCAAAGTCACTCTCTGCCAAATCGCGGCGGCATAAGGAGCAACGACCATGGCACGTATGAAATTCCTCTGCGACGCCGACCGTTGCATCGAGTGCAACGCCTGCGTGACAGCCTGCAAGAACGAGCATGAGGTGCCTTGGGGCATCAATCGCCGCCGCGTTGTCACCATCAACGACGGCAAGCCCGGCGAACGCTCGGTGACCATGGCCTGCATGCATTGCACCGATGCGCCCTGCGCGGCGGTTTGCCCGGTGAACTGCTTCTACACGACGGCCGACGGTGTCGTGCTCCACTCCAAGGACCTGTGCATCGGCTGCGGCTATTGCTTCTACGCCTGTCCCTTCGGTGCGCCGCAATATCCGAAGGTCGGCAACTTCGGCTCGCGCGGCAAGATGGACAAGTGCACCTTCTGTGCTGGTGGTCCAGAGGCCGACGGCAGCAAGGAGGAATACGAGAAGTATGGCGCGAACCGTCTCGCCGAGGGCAAGCTGCCGTTATGCGCCGAGATGTGCTCGACCAAATCATTGCTCGCCGGTGACGGTGAAATTATCGCTCAGATCTACAAGGAGCGGGTGATGAAGCGCGGCTACGGCTCCGGGGCGTGGGGCTGGAAGACCGCCTATCGCGAGACGATCGAGTCCTGAGGGCGGCATCGGCTGCGATCACGCAAATAACATCGGAGAGGAGCTCATGGCGTCTTTTGGAAGATTTATCCGCCTGGCTGTCGGCGCCTGCGCGTTCTTGCTGGTCATCGCCGCATCGGTGCCCTGCAACGCCCAGCAGGTTAATCCGACGGCAAGCTCCGTGAAGGAACAGCAGCTTCTGCAGGAGCTCAATCGAATTCAGGGACGCGTCAGCATTCCCGATCAGCGCTCTGGCGTTCTCGAGCAGCCGGCCGGCCGCGATTGGCGCGAGTTCCGCAATGTGACCCTGCGCTGGATCGGCGGGATCGGCATCCTCGGCACGATCGCCGTGATGGTGATCTTCTATCTAACCCGTGGCATGGTCCGGCTCGAGAGCGGCCGGTCCGGCCGCACCATCGTGCGCTTCACCGCGTTCGAGCGCTTCGTGCACTGGATGACCGCGACCTGCTTCATTGTTCTGGCCATCTCGGGATTGAACATCACCTTCGGCCGTCCATTGCTCCTGCCGCTGGTTGGTTTCGAAACATTCTCCGAATGGTCGCAATGGGCGAAATATGCGCACAACTATCTGAGTTTCCCCTTCACCATCGGCGTTGTGCTGATCTTCCTGATGTGGATCGCCGGCAATATTCCAAACAAGGTCGATGTCGATTGGCTCAAGAGGGGTGGCGGAATCGTCGGTCACGACCATCCACCAGCCTACCGTTTTAATGCAGGTCAGAAAGCGATCTATTGGATCGTCGTCATCGGTGGCGGGGCTGTTGCCGTCACCGGTTATTTGCTGATGTTCCCGTTCTACCTTTCCGGAATTGAAGGAATGCAGCTTGCCCAGATCGTTCACTCGATCGTGTCGGTTCTGTTTATCGCCGCGATGATGGCTCATATCTATATCGGGACCATCGGGATGGAGGGCGCATTCGACGCGATGGGAACCGGCGAGGTGGATCTGAACTGGGCCAAGGAGCATCACTCGCTCTGGGTCGAGCAAGAACAAGCAAAAGGCCACACGCCGTCGGGCAGCACGCCGCGACCCATAGCGGCCGAATAATTCGGTTTGGACAAGTCAATCTGGGAAGCGCCATGAAAGCCTTTCTTGCGGCCTTGTTGTTTGCGGCGATTGTCGCGGTCGGCGTGTCGATATTGCTCGACGCCATCCAGGAGCCGAGCTACGTCGCGTTCACCACGGGCGGCGCCAGAGTTGGAAATCCCGGCCACAACCTGGTCGGGCCAAACGGATAGAGGCCTGCACGGATCGGGCGGGCGCAGATCGAGACAAACAGGACCGTCCCTTGAGCGTACCTAATGCCGCCCTGGCGTGGCCGGTGGAAATCCGGCTCGCGAAGGACCGCCGCACCCTCCATGTCACGTTTGACGACGGAAAGGCTTTCAGCCTCTCCGCCGAGCTGCTGCGGGTGACCAGTCCCTCCGCCGAAGTGCAGGGACATTCCGA
>VAZH01000636.1:2391-4449 GCA_005884465.1 Alphaproteobacteria bacterium
TATTCCTGGGCGTTTCTTCGCGATCTCGGACAGAACGCCGCGCGGCGCTTTCAGGATTACCTCGACGATCTCCAGGCCAAGGGTCTCGACCGCGACCGACCGGGCATGCGCTAGCGTGGCTCGGATTGCGCGCCCAACGCGTTATCACTCATCTTGATCGGTCTGAACAAACGATTGCCGCGAATGCTCCATGCCCGGAAAAAACGCCGCTCGGCATTTCTGACCTGGGCTGCCCTGCTGGCAGTTCTACCGCTTGAAGTGACTACCGCCTTCGCGCAGTTGCGCGGCCATGGCGGGCCGGTGCGGGCGCTGGCGATCTCGCCCGACGGACAAACCGCTGTTACCGGAAGCTTCGATTCCACCGCGATCCGCTGGTCGCTGGCGCGCAATGCGGCCGAGCAGGTGCTCCGTTTCCATGCCGATGCCGTCAACGCGGTGGTGTTGCTGAAAGATGGACGCGCGGCGACCGCAGGCGCCGACGGACGCATCGCGATCTGGACTCCCGGCAAGGCCGAGCCCGACGCCGTGCTGGAAGGTCATACCGCACCGATCGCGGCGCTGGCGGCATCGCCCGACGGTGCAACATTGGCATCCGCGTCGTGGGATCAAACGGTTCGGCTGTGGCCGCTCGCAGGCGGCGCGGCGCGCGTGCTCGAAGGCCATGCGCAGAACGTCAATGGCGTGGCGTTCGCTCCCGACGGCCGCACGCTGGTCAGTGTCAGCTACGACCAGAGCCTACGCATCTGGCCGCTTTCGGGCTCGTCCTCCCCGACCATCGTTGCGATGCCGAGTCCGCTCAACGCGGTCACCGTCGGCGGCGATGGCGAGATCGTCGCCGGTGGCGCCGACGGCAAGCTTTATTTTCTGAGCGGAGCCGGCGCGGCCGCAGGCGAGATCGCAGCCGGGCCAAAACCGGTGATCTCGATTGCGATCTCGCCGGACGGCGCGCTGCTGGCCGCCGCGGGCATTGGCGGGTCGGTGGCGGTGATCGATCGCAAGGCGCGCGCTCTGGCGCGCACGCTGATCGGGCCCGGATTGCCGGTATGGTCGGTCGCGTTTCTGCCCGACAGCCGCACCTTGCTCACCGGCGGCGCCGACAACATCATCCGCCGCTGGGATGCAGTGACGGGAGACACTATCGATCCGCTTCTTCTGGAAACGGCAGGAGATCCGCTCGCCGCCTATGCCGGCGACCACGGCGCGGAAGTATTTCGCGCCTGTGTCGCCTGCCATACGCTTAACGCCGAGCAGGCCAACAAAGCGGGGCCGACGCTTGCCGGCATTTTCGGCCGGCGGATCGCAACCTTGCCGGGCTATCATTTTTCGGAAGGACTGAAGCGCCTCGATATCGTGTGGACACCGGAGACGGTGTCGAAATTGTTCGAGATCGGACCCTCGGCCTACACCCCCGGCACCAAGATGCCTGAGCAGCGCATCGGTTCGGAACAGGACCGCGCCGCGCTGGTGCAATTCCTCGAGCGCGCGACCGGGAAGTAGCCAACGTCAAGCTCCCTTCTTCTCGGCATCGGGAAAGAACAGCTGCTGGCCATCGATCTTGTAGCCGGCGATTGCGGCCTGGCCTTCCGGCGAGATCAGCCAATCGATAAAAGTCTGGCCGAGTTCTTTCTTGACGGAGGGATATTTTTCGGGATTCACCAGCATGACGCCGTATTGATTGAACAGCCGCTTGTCGCCTTCGACCACGATTGCGAGATCGCCGCGGTTCCTGAATGATATCCAGGTGCCGCGGTCGGACAGCACATAGCCGTTCATCGCACTCGCGGTGTTGAGCGCGGCGCCCATGCCCTGCCCGATCTCGCGATACCACGGGCCTTTGCCGGCTGTGATATCGATACCGGCCTGTTTCCAGAGCCCCAGTTCCGCCGCATGCGTGCCCGATCGGTCGCCGCGCGAGACGAATGACGCACTTTTGGCCTGGATCGTTTTCAGCGCCATCTCGATATCCCTGCCTTTGACACCGGCGGGATCGTCCTTCGGTCCGATCAGCACGAAATCGTTGTACATCACGTCAAAACGCTTCACGCCAAAACCCTCAGC
>VAZH01000152.1 GCA_005884465.1 Alphaproteobacteria bacterium
GAGTGCATCTGCCCCTTGTCGTTCTTGGCGTATTGAAGACCGGCAGCCGAAAAGTCGCTTTCGACCAGATCCGGCGCGGTGAGATTCGGGTCTTTAAGATAGCCCGACATGTCGGCGAGCCAGCCGGCCTTTTCGAATTGCCGCTTCTGCACGTGATAGCTGAGATGGACGACATCGAAGCTCGGCCTGCCAGACGTAAATTCGATCACGGCC
>VAZH01000154.1 GCA_005884465.1 Alphaproteobacteria bacterium
CCACCGAGACCGTGTTGTTTGTGGCGATGACGCGCGACAACGCGGTCTGGCGCTTGCCTCTCATGAAAGACGGCAGCGTTTCCAAGGTCGGCCGCTTCTGTTCCACCTTCGGCGCCAGCGGCCCCGACGGCCTGGCGATGGACAAAGCGGGCCGGCTGTTTATGGCGCACGCGTCGCTCGGACATGTGTTCGTATTTGCGCCGAACGGCGAATTGATTGCACGCATCAAGTCCTGCGCAGGGGCAAGCTGCACCAATGTCGCCATCGGCGGTCCAAATCGCGACCGTCTCTACGTGACGGAATCGGCGACCGGCACCGTGCTGGTCGCGGATATCGGTGTTTTGGATTCGTCGTTGCGGGGAGCGTGAGCGGCGAGGCGATCCAGTTTCTGCGAGGTCATCGTGAGACAGAAAAAATTCGGCCAGAGCGGTCCGCAAGTGCCCGTGATCGGGCAGGGCACCTGGTACATCGACCATGGCGATCGCAAGACCGCGGTCGCCGCGCTGCGCCGTGGCATCGATCTCGGCATGATCCACATCGACACCGCCGAGATGTATGGCGATGCCGAGCTGGTGATCGCTGACGCGATCACCGGGCAGCGCGACAAGATTTTCCTTGTCTCGAAAGTGTTGCCGAGCAACGCATCCCGGCGCGGCACCATCACCGCGTGCGAGCGCTCGCTGAAGCGGCTGAACACCGATCGGCTCGATTGCTATCTCTTGCATTGGCGTGGGTCGTATCCGCTAGCGGAAACCGTTGCTGCGTTCGAGCAACTGGTGAGCTCCGGCAAGATACGCTCATGGGGCGTCAGCAATTTCGATGCCGACGATCTCGAGGAGATGCTGGCGGTTGCCGGCGAGGGCACCATCGCGTGCAATCAGGTGCTCTATCACTTAAGGGAACGCGCGATCGAACACGCGGTGATTCCGTGGTGCGAGGCGCACGAGGTTGCGGTGGTGGCCTATTCACCGTTCGGCCACAATGATTTTCCGCAGCCGCGCAGCAAAGCGGGTGAGGTGCTGCAGCGGATCGCAGAAGCACATGGCGCATCGCCGCGCCAGGTCGCGCTGGCGTTTCTGACGCGCGAGCCTTACGTGTTTGCGATTCCAAAAGCCTCAACGCCCGAGCACGCCGCCGAAAACGCCGCGGCGGGCGATCTCGTGCTCGGCGATGAGGAAGTCGCGGCTCTCGACAAGGTCTTTCCGCGCGGTCCGAAGCCCCGAAGCCTGCCGATGCTGTAGCGGACACATTTCTTAACAAGATGTTTCAGCCACGTGGGTGACTGGCCGCGCCTGCGACCGCGAGTTGCCGCGCTGGTTGCGGCGAGCTGCCGCGCGCAATCGCGCATATCGGCTTCCCGCTTTCGGGCCTTGTCCCCGACGGTCAATTGTCGTTTTTTAGCGGCTCGCCCGATTCGATAATTTCTACCCGAGTTGAACCGTGACCCCGCCCCCCGCCGCAGCCGCCAGGCTGGACCGCGCCTCATTGCCTTTGTCCGAGAAGAAGTCGACCGCGCGCACGGCGCCGGCGCGCGCGGATCGTCCGTTCCGCGGCATCGCGCTGATCCTCGCATCGACAGTGTTTCTCGGAGCATCCGACGTCACCGCGAAATATCTTTCGGCGACGCTGCCCTCGATCGAGATCGCCTGGATCAGATTCCTGGTGTTCGCGCTGATCATGATTCCCGCGATGCTGCCGGGTTCGCCGTTATACGGCTTGCGAACCGAGCGTCCCGGTCTGCAGGTGATGCGCGGCCTGGCGCTGTTGTCGTCTTCGCTGTTTTTCATCTCCGGCCTGCGGTTCCTGCCCATTGCAGAAGCTTCCGCCACCGGCTTCGTCGCGCCATTGTTCGTCACCGCGCTGTCGATTGTTTTTCTCGGCGAGAGCGTCGGCGTGCGCCGCTGGCTTGCGACCGCGGTCGGTTTGATCGGCGTGCTGATTATTCTGCGGCCGGGCTCAAGCGCGTTTCACCCTGCCGCGTTTTTCCCGATCGTCTCGGCGCTGGCCTGGGCCTGCACATTGATCATGACGCGAATGATGAGCGGCAGGGAACACGCCATCACCACCATGACCTACTCCTCGATCGTGGGCGTTTGCGTTATATCTGCGCTGGTCCCGTTCGTCTGGGTCGCCCCGAGCTGGCACGACATTCTGTTCGGAGTTTTGATCGGCGTGGCGTCGACGGCGGGACAGTGGATCGTCGTGCTCGCTTTTCGTTATGCCGACGCCTCCGTGCTCGCGCCGTTTTCCTACACCCAGCTCGTCTGGGTCAGCATTCTCGGCTTCCTGGTCTTCGGCGAGGTGCCGGATGTCTGGACCGTGACCGGTGCTTTCTTCATCGTCGCCAGCGGTCTCTACACCGCGCATCGCGAGCGTATCAGGCGGTGGCAGCTTTCAGCGGAAGCCGAGCCGTCCCCCAACGCCTGATCAGCTGTAGGCAACGGCATCGCGCCTTGCCCTGATTGTGGAAGGGGGAAGCGACGATATAATCGACACAATGGCCATTCATGATTCCCAGCGTCCGCCTGTCCTTGCGCATTGGCGCTTCCTTGAGGACAAGGAATCCTTTGCCGGCATGAATCTTGCGCAGCGGTTTCAGCATGTCCACGACACTGGTCTGTGGGGCGCGGAAGCATCCACTTCGGGGCTGGGCTCCGAAATGGATGCAACCACCGTGCTGCGTGCCGAATTGCCGCGGCTGCTCAAAAAACTCGGCGTGGCTTCGCTGCTCGATGCGCCCTGCGGCGATGCAGGCTGGATCAACCAAGCCGATCTCTGTGTGCGTTATGCAGGCGTCGACATCGTGCCTTTGCTGATCGAGCGCCTGCAGGCCCGCGCCGCCGCGGGAGAAATCAAGGGTGAATATCATCTCGCCGATATCACGACGGACTCGCTGCCTCGATGCGACGCCGTCCTGTGCCGCGATTGTCTCGTGCATTTGTCATTTGCGAACATCGAACGCGCGGTTGCGAATTTTCGGGCGTCCGGCGCGATATGGTTTATCGCAACCACGTTCCCGGAGTGGCAGGTCAACGGCGATTGCGAGGACGGCGACTGGCGCGCGCTGAATTTCGAACGCGGGCCGTTCGACTGGGGAGCGCCGGTTGAGCGCGTGAACGAGAATTGCAGCGAGGCCGGCGGCGGCTGGCGCGACAAGAGTTTAGGCGTGTGGCGGCTTGCAGAAATTGGCTAATCGCGAAGAAGTTGTGGCACAATAACCACACTCAATTGGAATAACACGACTGAGGCCCTGCCTTGTTTCATCTGGCCATGGTTCCGCCCTGATTGCCCATCCGACTTCGATGGATCGGGGGTGCATCATGGCTTCCATCCGCTGCGCCAGAACTACGTCCGTCGAGATTGAGGCAAACCGTGTTCATCCCAAGGCGCCTCTGGTCTCGGCCGCCGGTATTCGAAACGTCGTTCAGCTCTTTGCCCTTGCTCTGGGAGCGGCTTCCCTTGCGGCCTGCGCTCAATCCTCTGTTGTTACCCAAAAATCTGAGTTATCTGGCGCCAGCCGACAGGCGTCGCTGGAGCAAAGCCGAAAGACATCATCGGTGACCACCAGGCGTGTCGCGGTCACGAGAAAGCATACCCCGTTCGCGTCGCCCAGGAATGCAGGCGAGGCACAGGTTGCCTCGCATGGAGTGGCCAGCTTCTACACGGAAGGTACCCAGACCGCGAACGGCGAAAAATTCGATACGCAGGAATTGACCGCCGCTCATCGTACATTGCCATTCGGCACCCGGTTACGCGTGACAAATGTTGCCACTGGACGGTCCGTGACGGTTCGCGTGAATGACCGTGGTCCGTTCGTTCCCGGACGAGATGTCGACGTCTCGTATGCTGCGGCCGAAACGCTGGGAATGGTTGGTGGGGGTATTGCGAAGGTCAAGCTTGATGTCGTGCAATAGCAAAGCGAAGCGTGCCCACCGACTTGATACTGCAATCGAGTAATAGTGGTAGGCACGGCGCAAGAGCGCCTTTGCCCACCCTTGTATCTCGCAATGACGGTAGCCGATACGGTCACACCGGCAGCGCGATGGAGTATTTCACCTGGCTCAAGGCAAAACTCGATTCGATCGAGGCGATGCCGTCGAGCCGGGTCAGCTTGTTTTTCAAAAACGCTTCATACGACGACAGGTCGGCGGCGACAACGCGGAGCAGGTAATCGCGGTTTCCGGTCATCAGGTAGCACTCCAGAACCTCGTCCCACTTCGAGATCGCTTTCGCAAACCGGTTGAGGTCCTCCTCCTTCTGCCGCGCCAGCTTGATCGAGATGAACACGCTGACATGCAGACCGAGCGATTTCTGGTCGACGGTCGCGATATAGCGCGTGATCACGCCGCGCTCCTCCAGAAGTTTTACGCGGCGATGACAGGGCGAGACCGACAGGCCGACCCTGTCGGCGAGTTGCTGCATGGTGACGCGGCCGTCGGATTGCAGCGCGCCGAGGATTTTGCGGTCGATGGCATCCAGGGTGGGCATTGGGATAAACCCTGACTTATAGGTTCCGGATTGGTAATTTATCCCAATTTTGCGCTGTATGTCGCGAGAATTTGAGATTTTTAGCCGAAGGTGACGCGCTAACATACCGACCTAACCACTGGGTTGGGAAGTACCGCCATGGCAACCGAACCCGCACGCCTCGAACTATTGTCCGCGCTGGCACGCAAAGTGTTGTGGCTGTCGTCGTGGACCATCCACCACGCCAATCACATCCGGGAGAATACCGACGGCTTGAAGGTCGGCGGCCATCAGGCCTCTTCCGCCTCGCTCGCCACCATCATGTCGGCGCTGTATTTCTCGGTACTGCGGCCGCCGGACCGCGTCGCGGTCAAGCCGCACGCCAGTCCGGTGTTTCACGCCATCCAGTATTTGTTCGGGCGCCAGACCCGCGACAAGCTTGAAAATTTCCGCGGCTTCAAGGGCGCGCAGTCCTACCCCTCGCGCACCAAGGACACCGATGACGTCGATTTTTCCACGGGCTCGGTGGGGCTAGGCGTGGCGCAGACATTGTTCGCCTCGCTGGTACAGGACTACGTCAAGGCGCATGGCTGGATGAAGGATCGCCCCGAAGGGCGGATGATCGCGCTGGTCGGCGACGCCGAGATGGACCAGGGCAACATCTTCGAGGCGCTGCTGGAAGGCTGGAAGCACGGGCTGCGCAATACCTGGTGGGTCGTCGATTACAACCGCCAGAGCCTGGATGCGGTGGTGCGCGAAGGGCTGTGGGAGAAATTCGAGACCATGTTCCGCAATTTCGGTTGGGACGTGGTGATCGTGAAATACGGCAGGCTGATGCGAGCGGCCTTCGCCGAGCCCGGCGGCGAGGCGCTGAAACGCTGGATCGATGCCTGTCCGAACGCGATGTATGCGGCGCTGTGCTTCCAGGGCGGGGCCGCGTTCCGCAAGCATTTGCAAGACGAGATCGGCGATCAGGGCACGGTGTCGCAGCTGATCGAGCGGCGCAGCGACGACGAGTTGCTGGAGCTGATGTCCAATCTCGGCGGCCATGACATGGCCAGCATGTGTGAGGCCTTCGAAGCCATCGACCATGATCGCCCGGTCTGCTTCATCGCCTACACCATCAAGGGCGTCGGCCTGCCGTTCCAGGGCCACAAGGACAACCATGCGGGGTTGATGACGGTCACGCAGATGGAGAAGTGGCGCGCGGCGCAGAACATCCGGCCGGGTCACGAGTGGGAGAAGTTCGAGGGACTTTCGCAGGGCCCCGCGGCGCTGGAAGCGTTTCTCGCGGGTGTGCCGTTCAATCGCGACAATCAGCGCCGTCTCGGCGCGCCTGTTATCGATGTGCCGGAGCGGCTTTCGTTCAAGCCGGCGCCGCAGATGTCGACGCAACAGGGTTTTGGGCTCGTGCTCAACGAAATCGCGCGCGGCGATACCGAGCTTGCCTCACGCATCGTCACCGCTTCGCCTGACGTCACGGTGTCGACCAATCTCGGCGCCTGGGTCAACCGCCGTGGGCTGTTTGCGCGCGCGGAAAAAGCCGACCTGTTCCGCAGCGAGAAGATCCCTTCGACCTTCAACTGGGATTTTTCGCCCAAAGGCCAACACGTCGAGCTCGGCATCGCCGAGATGAACCTTTTCATCCTGATGTCGGCGCTCGGGCTGTCGCATGCCATCAACGGCGAACGGCTGCTGCCGATCGCGACCCTGTACGATCCCTTCATCGAGCGCGGCCTCGATGCCTTGAACTACGCCTGCTATCAGGACGCCCGCTTCATGGTGGCGGCGACGCCATCCGGCATTACGCTGGCGCCCGAAGGCGGCGCGCATCAGTCGATCGCGACGCCGCTGATCGGGATGGCGCAGGATGGGCTGGCGTCGTTCGAGCCGGCCTTTGTCGATGAGCTCGCGGTGATCATGGGCTGGGGATTCCAGTTCATGCAGCGCGAAGGCGCGGGCGAGGGTGGCTCGGTTTACTTGCGGCTTTCGACCCGCACCATCGACCAGCCGCAGCGGATGATGACGCCGGACCTGCAGAAGGGCATCACCGACGGCGCCTATTGGCTGCGCAGGCCCGGCGAGAATTGCGAAGCCGTCATCGCCTATACCGGCGCCGTCGCACCCGAAGCGATCGAGGCAATCGGCCTGATCGGCGAAAGCCGCCGCGATGTCGGCCTGCTCGCGATCACCTCCGCTGACCGCCTGCATTCGGGGTGGACCGCGGCGCGAAAACTGCGCCGCGACCGCCGCGGCGTGCCGCATCTCAGCCATATCGAGAAACTGCTGGCGCCGCTGCCGCGCGATTGCGGCATCGTCACCGTGATCGACGGTCACCCCGCCACCCTCGGCTGGCTCGGCAGCGTGCGCGGCCACAAGGTCGAAGCGCTCGGGGTCGAGCATTTTGGGCAGACCGGGACGATCCACGACCTCTATCGCCACCACGGCATCGACGCCAACGCCATCATCGACGCGGCCGAAGCTATCACCGCCGGCGCGCCGGTGCGGCACCGCAAGATGGCGGTGTGACGGTATTTTGTCGTTCCTGCGACGCACTCCTCTCGTCGTCCCCGCGAAAGCGGGGACCCATACTCCGCGGCGGTTGTTGTTTTGAACTGTGGCCGATGACTTCCTCAACAACTGGCATTTGTGGTTATGGGCCCCGGCGTTCGCCGGGGCGACGAATTACCCATCTTGCCACCTTCACACCACGGACATTATATGCCGCGTCCGCTGCAGTGCGGCGTCCCGCATATCGCGGGTTCATTTTCCGGTGCATTCGTGCAAGAATGCTTGCCGAACGCTCCGTTTCCTCATCCTTTGCCCCTGACATCAAAGAGGTTCACGATGGTCAACCGCATGCAATTCTACATCGATGGCGCCTGGGTGGATCCCGTCGTCAAGAAATCCACGCCGGTCGTCAACCCGGCGACCGAAGAGGCGATGTATGAGGTTGCGCTCGGCTCCAAGGCCGACGTCGACAAGGCCGTGGCCGCCGCGCGCCGCGCCTTCGAGACGTTTTCGCAGACCAGCCGCGAGGAGCGCGTGGCGCTGCTCGGCAAGATCATCGAGGTCTACAAGACCCGCATGAAGGACATCGGCGCCGCGGTCTCCGACGAGATGGGCGCGCCGCTGCCGATGGCGGAGAAGCTGCAGGCTGGCGCCGGCCTCGGCCATCTCGCCGCCACGATGGAGGTTTTGAAAAACTATCCTTTCGAGGAGGCGCTGCCTTCGGCGGTGGTGGTGCGCGAGCCCGTCGGCGTCGTCGGCATGATCACGCCGTGGAACTGGCCGCTGAACCAAATCACGTGCAAGGTCGCGCCCGCGCTTGCCGCCGGCTGCACCATGATCCTGAAGCCGTCGGAATTCACGCCGTCATCGGCGCTGATTTTCGCGGAGATCCTGCACGAGGCCGGCGTGCCCAAGGGCGTGTTCAACCTGATCAACGGCCTCGGCCC
>VAZH01000153.1 GCA_005884465.1 Alphaproteobacteria bacterium
CGCGGACTTGCTCATTTATGGTGACGCTTGTCTTTCCCAGGTGAACTCGCGAATGATGTATCTGGACGCTCCGCCGCGGCTTATTGAAACAAAAGTGTTTGCGGTGATGCCCGATGCGTTCCGGCGCAAGGGCGCGCGCACCGACTGGGCCGATGCCAACCGGCGGGGCCAGCCGACCGACTGCTTCATTGAGGGTCCCGCATTCGATGCCGACGGCAATCTGTACATCGTCGATATTCCGTTCGGACGCATCTTTCGGATCGCGCCCGACGGCAAATGGTCGCTTGCCGTTGAATATGACGGCTGGCCCAACGGTCTGAAGATCAGCCCCGATGGGCGGATCTTTGTCGCCGACTACATGCATGG
>VAZH01000637.1 GCA_005884465.1 Alphaproteobacteria bacterium
GGCGGTGCCGTCGGGCGCCTCCACCGGCGCGCATGAGGCGGTGGAGCTGCGCGACGGCGACAAGTCGCGATATCTGGGCAAGGGCGTGCTCAAGGCGGTCGAGGCGGTGAACGGCGAGATATTCGATGCCCTGGGCGGCATGGACGCCGAGCAGCAGGTCCAGATCGACCAGACCATGATCGCCCTGGACGGCACGCCCAACAAGAGCCGCCTCGGCGCCAACGCCATTCTCGGCGTGTCACTCGCTGTCGCCAAGGCCGCCGCCGAATCCCGCGACATGCCGCTCTATCGCTATGTCGGCGGCACCTCGGCGCGGACGCTGCCGGTTCCGATGATGAACATCATTAACGGCGGCGTGCACGCCGACAATCCGATCGATTTCCAGGAATTCATGATCATGCCGGTCGGCGCCAAAAAATTCGCGGAGGCGCTGCGCTGCGGCTCGGAAATTTTCCACACGTTGAGGTCGGAACTGAAAAAGGCCGGCCAAAACACCAATGTCGGGGACGAAGGCGGTTTTGCGCCGAACCTGCCGTCGGCGGATGCCGCCCTCGAGTTCATCATGGGCGCGATCGGCAAGGCCGGTTATAAGGCCGGCTCCGACGTCATGCTGGCGCTGGATTGCGCCGCCACCGAATTCTTCAAGGACGGCAATTACGTCTATGGCGGCGAGAACAAGATCCGCTCGCGTTCCGACCAGGCAAAATATCTCGCCGATCTTGCGGCGCGCTATCCGATCGTCTCGATCGAGGACGGCATGGCCGAAGACGACATGGAGGGCTGGAAGGAATTGACCGACCTCGTCGGCAACAAATGCCAGTTGGTCGGCGACGATCTGTTCGTCACCAACGTGACGCGGCTCGCCGACGGCATCAAAAACGGACTCGCCAACTCCATACTGGTCAAGGTCAACCAGATCGGCACGCTGACGGAGACGCTGAGCGCAATCGAGATGGCCTACAAGGCCGGCTACACCGCCGTGATGTCGCATCGTTCCGGCGAGACCGAGGATTCCACCATCGCCGACCTCGCGGTCGCGACCAACTGCGGCCAGATCAAAACCGGTTCATTGGCGCGCTCCGACCGCACCGCCAAGTACAATCAGTTGCTGCGCATCGAGCAGGAGTTGGGAACGCAGGCGAAATATGCAGGGAAAGCGGCGCTGAAGGCGCTGAGATAAGACTACATCACCGGTTTCACACAAAATACCAGGCGGGGGTTTCACGATGAGCATCGACCACAAGACCGGACTTCAGCTTCGCTCGCTGATCAAGAAGAGCGGCGAACTCGAACTGTCGCTGGCGGAAGTAGCCACACCTGAGCCGGCTGCTGACGAAGTCGTCGTCCGGGTCGAGGCTTCGCCGATCAATCCGTCAGACCTGGGACTCCTTGTTGGAGCCGCCGATATGTCGACGGCGAAAGCGTCCGGCACGAAAGATTCACCCGTGATCACCGCGAAAGTGCCGGAAGCGGCCATGAATGCCATGGCAGGGCGGCTTGATGAATCGATGCCGGTCGGCAACGAGGGCGCCGGCGTGGTGGTCAAGACTGGATCGTCGGACGCGGCCAAGGCGCTGATGGGCAAGACGGTCGCCATGATCGGCGGCGCGATGTATTCGCAGTATCGTTGCCTCAAGGTTTCCGAATGTCTCCCGCTGCCTGCGGGCATCGCCCCGGCCGAGGGCGCTTCCTGCTTCGTCAATCCATTGACGGCGCTCGGCATGACCGAAACCATGCGGCGCGAAGGCCACAAGGCATTGGTGCACACCGCGGCTGCATCCAATCTCGGGCAGATGCTCAACAAGATCTGTCTCAAAGACGGGATCGGGCTCGTCAATATCGTGCGCAGCCAGGAGCAGGCCGATATCCTGCGCACGATCGGCGCGAAATATGTCGTCGATTCCACCTCGCCGACCTTCATGGACGATCTGACCAAGGCGCTGGTGGAAACCGGCGCGACGCTGGCATTCGATGCCATCGGCGGCGGCAAGCTCGCCGGCCAGATTCTGACCTGCATGGAGATTGCGGCCAACAAAACCGCAAAAGTCTACAGCCGCTACGGATCGAGCGTGCACAAGCAGGTCTATATCTATGGCGCTCTCGACACGCGTCCGATCGAGCTGAACCGGGCATTCGGAATGGCCTGGGGCGTCGGGGGCTGGCTGCTGTTTCCATTCCTGCAAAAGATCGGACCGGCCGAGGGTGCGAAGTTGCGCCAGCGGGTCGCAGCCGAGCTCAAGACCACGTTTGCCAGTCACTACACGCAGGTGGTGTCGCTGCAGGAGGCGCTGCAGCTCAACCACATCGCGGTCTACGGCAAGCGCGCGACTGGGGAAAAATATCTGATCAACCCGAACAAGGGTTCGTAAGATTCAGCGCGTACACCGCAATCGTCACGGGACTCGTGCAGGTTACATTGAGGGTCGAGTTATAGGAGCTATTGAAAGCACTTCTGCAAAAAGGGGGAAATCAATGTCGACCGATCTGAAGTATCTCGCCTTCACCGCATTTCTTACGGCGTCGCTGTGGATTCCATACGTGGCCGGCCAGGTCATGACCAACGGACCTCTCGCGCCTACGAACTACCTCGATCCAACGCCGCGGCCGCTGCCGCTGTGGGGCAAGCGTGCTGACCGAGCCTATATCAACGCGGTCGAGAACTTCGCTCCGTTTGCTGCGCTGGTGATCGCGGTTCACCTGGCCGGCAAAGCCAATGCGATGACGGCATTCTGGGCGATGAGCTTCTTCTGGCTACGGTTTGCGCACGCCGTCGTGTACCTGCTCGGCATCCCCTATGTGAGGACGCTGATCTTCACCCTCGGCTATGTGGCGGTTGTCGGGCTCTTCGTGGAGCTGATCAGGTAACCGCAAGCGCGCTAAATTCTTCGGTTCATGCACTTGCATCTTTTCTCGACATGGCTAGGTTGGATGGCTACCCGTTCCGCCGCCTGCGTCAAAAGGAAATCCTATGGCCAATCCACATAACGTCGTTGTCATCGTCGGCAGCCTTCGCAAAGAGAGTTTTACTCTCAAGATCGCCAACGCATTGGCCAAGCTCGCGCCGGATAATGTGAAACTCAATGTGACTACCCTGCACGATCTTTCATTTTTCAATCAGGATCTGGAAGCGTCGCCGCCGGCTGATTGGGTGGCGTTCCGGGAAAAGCTGCAGAAATCGAACGGCGTGTTGTTCGTCACGCCCGAGTACAATCGCTCGATTTCCGGCGTGTTGAAGAACGCCATCGACGTCGGATCGCGCCCCTATGGCAAGAGCTCGTTCAACGGCAAGCCAACCGGCATCGTGAGCAATTCACCGGGTCCGCTCG
>VAZH01000136.1 GCA_005884465.1 Alphaproteobacteria bacterium
GTTCCATTGCGATTATGTTCTCGCCTCCACCACAGCGACGTTCTCGACGCCATTCATCCAGCTGGGCCTGGTTCCGGAAGGCGCCTCCAGCCTGCTGATGCCGCGCACCATGGGCTATCAGCGCGCGTTCGCGACGCTGGTGATGGGACGCAAGATGAGCGCCGAGGACGCCCGAATCGCCGGCTTCGTCAATGTCGTGGTGTCACCCGGTCATACCGAGGCCGAGGCGCGCAAGGTGGCGCGCGAGATCGGCGCGCTGCCGGCGGAAGCGGTCGCGACTTCGCGCAAGCTTTTGCGACTGCCGCCGGAGGACCTGACCCGCCGGATCGACCAGGAGGGCCATCTGTTCGGCGAGCGCATGCGCTCGCAGGAGGCGGTGGCCGCATTCCAGGCCTTCGTTTCGCGCAAGAAGGCGTGAGCGAAGCTGTCATCTCGTGTCCCGGACGCGGTGCAGCGTACTTCACGACGGTTTGACTCAAACTGCAGCTGGTGAAATGGCGCTTTATGGCAAAGCTCGTCATGCCCGGCCTTGTGCCGGGCATCCACGTCCTTGTAGCACTTTAAGCAGGAAGGACGTGGATGGCCGGGACGAAGCCCGGCCATGACGGATCGTGTAAACTCATGAGACATTCGCTTTGCCAGGTCCTCGCAGCTTTGATGCTGGCGATGGCGCTTGAGCCCCCTTCGCGCGCCGAAGCGCAGGCCGCGCCGGTCGACTTGAGAATCCTCGCGATCAACGATTTCCACGGCTACCTTCAGCCGCCGCCGGGCGGGATCAGGATCGCCGATCCCGGCGACAAGAGCAAAAAGATCGCGGTGGAGGCCGGCGGCGCCGAGCAGATGGCGACGCTGGTCAAGCAGCTCCGCCAGGGCGCCAACAACGCGATTTTTGTCGCCGCCGGCGACCTGATCGGCGCCAGCCCGTTCCTCTCGGCCTTGTTTCACGATGAGCCCACGATCGAATCGCTGTCGATGATGGGACTCGAGGTCGCCTCCGTCGGCAATCACGAATTCGATGAGGGCAAGGAGGAGCTGCTGCGGATGCAAAATGGCGGCTGCCATCCGACCGATGGATGCCAGGGGCCGCATCCGTTCCTCGGCGCGAAATTTCGCTACCTCGCGGCAAGCACGATCGAGAAAAGCACCGGAAAAACTGTGTTCCCGCCTTACGCGATCCGGGAATTCGAGGGAATTCCGGTCGCCTTCATCGGCCTGACGCTGAAGGGTACCCCCAACCTCGTCTCGCCGGTCGGCGTCGCCGGCCTCGAATTCAAGGACGAGGCCGACACGGTCAACGCGCTGGTGCCGGAACTGAAGGCGCACGGCATCGAGGCCATCGTCGTGCTGATCCATGAGGGCGGATTTCCGACCGGCGATTATAATGAATGTCCCGGCATATCCGGACCGATCGTCGACATCGTCAGGAAATTCGATCCCGCGGTCGACGTGGTGATCAGCGGCCATACCCATCAAGCCTATGTCTGCGAGATCGACGGACGGCTTGTCACCAGTGGCGACAAGTACGGCACCCTCGTCACCGCGATTGATCTAAAACTCGATCACGCGACACGCGATGTCATCAGCGCCAGGGCCGACAATGTCATCGTGCGCACCGGCGCCTACGCAAAAGATCCGGAACAGACTGCGCTGATCGAGTCCTACGACAAGGTGGCGGCGCCGCTCGCCAACCGCCCGGCGGGATCGATCACGGAAACGCTGTCGCGCACACCCAACGATGCCGGCGAGAGCGTGCTCGGCGATATCGTCGCCGACGCGCAACTCGCCGCGACCCGCGCCGACAAGGATGGCGGAGCGGTGATCGCCTTGACCAATCCGGGCGGCGTCCGCGCCGATATTCCGAAAAAGGCGGATGGGACGGTGACCTACGCCGATGTCTTTTCCAGCCAACCATTCCGGAACCAGCTCGTGACGCTGACGCTGACCGGCGCGCAGATCAAGGACGCGCTCGAGCAGCAATGGCTCGATCCGAAGCGGCCGCGGATCTTGCAGGTTTCAAAAAGTTTCAACTACGCCTGGGATAGTGCAAGACCGTACGGCGATCGCGTGCTCGCCGATCGCATGTCGTTGAACGGCCAGCCGATCGATCCCGCGAAAAACTATCGCGTGACGGTGAACAATTATCTCGCGGTCGGCGGCGACGGTTTTACGGTCTTGAAGGAAGGAACCGGGCAGCAATTCGGCATCTACGACGTCGATGCCTTGCACGGATACTTTCAAGCCAACAGCCCGATCTCGCCCGCGACAGCCGATCGCATCGCGCGGGTGAATTGAATTTGCAAAGCGATATCCGTGAGTTCGGCTCTTTCCGAGCGGCCGGCGACCTCCTAGATTAGCCGCTTCTCGAAAAGCGCGTTCGGCGCGCCAGGGTATTGAATGACGACGCTTGTTCTCACCCATCCGGCCTGTCTCGACCATCTCACGCCGCCCGGGCATCCCGAACGACCCGACCGGCTGCGTGCCATCGATCAGGTGCTGGTGGAAGATCGGTTCGATAGGCTGGTGCGCGGCGAGGCGCCGGAAGGCGCGCTGGATTCGGTCACGCTCTGCCACAATGAACATTACATCAGTGAACTCCGGCATATCGCTCCGACACGCGGCTTGATCCATGTGGACGCCGACACCTCGATGTCGCCCGGCACCTGGGAAGCGGTGATGCGCGGGGTCGGCGGCGCGGTTGCCGCCGCCGACGCGGTGATGTTGGGCACTCACGACAACGCATTCGTGGCGGTGCGGCCTCCGGGCCATCACGCCGAAACCAACAAGCCGATGGGCTTTTGCTTTTTCGACAATGCCGCGATTGCCGCGCGCCATGCGCAGCGCAAATACGGCATCGCCCGCGCCGCGGTGGTCGACTTCGACGTCCATCATGGCAATGGCACCCAGGATATCTTTTGGTCCGATCCGACCGTGATGTATTGCTCGACCCACCAGATGCCGCTGTTTCCCGGCACCGGCGCGCGCGCCGAGCGCGGCGAGCACGACACCATCGTCAATGCGCCGCTGGCGCCGGAAGACGGCAGCGCCAAATTCCGCGCCGCGTTCGAAAACGTGATCCTGCCGCGCTTGCAGAAATTCAGCCCCGAGCTGATCATCGTCTCGGCCGGCTTCGACGCACATTACCGGGATCCGCTGGCGTCGATCAATCTTAGGGCGGACGACTTCGGCTGGGTCACGCGCAAACTGATGGATGTCGCCGATGCAAGCGCTGGCGGGCGAATTGTCTCGGTTCTCGAGGGCGGCTATGATCTGCAAGGCCTGAAAGAGTCGGTGGCGGCGCATGTCACGGCATTGATGGGTGCGTGAATCCCCGCCACAATACGCCCGCACAAACACGCTTAAGTCCGCGCCGGCGACAGGGCGCATCCGGGAAAGCAATATGGCCGAAAACACCCAACTGGACGTCAAGAAGCTGAGCTTCGAGCGCGCGATCGAGGAGCTTGAATCGATCGTGAAGCGGCTCGAGGAAGGCAAGGTGCCGCTGGAAGAATCCGTCGCCATCTACGAGCGCGGCGAGGCCTTGAAGCGGCGATGCGAGGAACTGTTGCGGCAAGCGGAGGCGCGGGTCGACAAGATCACCACCGATGCCAACGGCCAGCCGACCGGAACCGAACCGCTAGACGTTCAATGACGGTCCGGTCGCCTCAGCGCGCAGGCGCGCGCCCGGCAACGGGTGGGAACCGCAGTGAATCAACGCGACACGAGCGCGCAAGGGCCGAAATAGCTCTTGGCGCGTTACGTGGCCTGATATAGTCCCCGGGCAAGCTCGGGGATGACCAGTAAGTGCGCGTTCAGCACCGCCATATCATCTATGTGCAGGGATACGATCCGCGCGGTCTGGCGCAGTATTACCGCATGTTCCGAACCGAGCTGCGGAAGTTTGGCCGGCTGTATCAACTCACCGCCACCGTCAGCCGCCCGCAAGCAGCAGGAGACGGCGAGACCGCATCCTGGACCATCGAGACCAAGGCAAGCGACTGGCAGACCCGCACCCGTTACGACTTTCTGCGATGGGAAGACCTGATCCAGCGCGACCTTGCCGCGCCGATCTGGCGCACGGTTTTCCAGGCCACGTGGCTCTATTGGCGTGCGGTGTTCAGCGGCACGATTACGCGATTCTGGAAGGCGCATTGGCGCTTCGCGACCTTCGTCACCTACCCGCATTTCGTGCTGCTGATCGAAGCCCTGTGCGTATTGGGCATCGCCTGCGCCTTCGCGAAAGGACTGGAAGCGCTGGGCATTCCTGACCCGTTCAGTATCGCCGCGGCGGCGGCGCTGTTCGCCGCAGGTCTCGGCGCCGCGCTGAAGTACACGGAAAATCGGACCTATCTGCTTTATCTGCTCTCGGACGCGATCTGGACCTGGGAATTCTCCAACCGTCAGCGGCCGGAATGGGATCAGCGGATCGACCGTTTTGCACAATACCTCGTCAACGTTGCGCGCAAGGGCGACGCGGAGGAAATCGTCGTCGTCGGCCACAGTTCGGGATCTTTTTTGGGGTCCGAGATTGTGGCGCGCGCGCTGAAGCTCGACCCAAGCCTCGGTCGGCATGGCCCGCGCGTGGTCTTGCTCACCATCGGCGGCAATTTCCCGATCGTCGGATTTCATGCCGCGTCACAGGATTTCCGCGATCACCTTCGCCTGCTGGCGGTTGAGCCTTCGATCGACTGGATCGACTGCCAGTCGCGCAAGGATGTGATGAACTTCTTTCCGTTCGATCCGATCGCCGGCCACGGCATCGACGTCGGCGCCGCCAGACGCAACCCCACGATCGTGCCGGTCCCGTTCCGTGAAATCATCAAGCCCGAACACTACAAGCTGTTCCGCTGGAAGTTCTTTCGGGTCCATTTCCAGTTCGTCATGGCCAACGAGCTGCCGCATGCCTACGATTTTTTCATGATCGTCTGCGGGCCGATCCCGCTAAGCGAACGCATGGCTCGGCCCAAGGCGGCGCTGGCGTTCGCGACCGGCGACGCCGCGGCACGCGAACATGCCTGGAAAGTGCTCGAAACCGCGGTTCCCGGCCGTGTGGATGCCGCCGATTTAGGCGAGATGGAACCATCGGCACGCCGCCGGGGTTGAAGGCGGCCTTGCGGCGACCTCGATGGGTCGCACGGCCGGCTTGCTGCGGGTTGGCTTTGACCGCAGCTTTGGTGTAAAGCTTCAAGGCTATGGGCTGTTGAAAGGGGCCTGCCGCGAATTATCTCGCAGCAGTAAGCGCTTCAAATGGCTCACAAAAATATCTGAGAAGGATAAATCCACCGAAGGTGATGTAGATCACATTGAACGATCCGGAGTGCATCTACGACTCCAAATCAGGCTTCGGCCTGCTCAGGTGGCATCCGGCGTCTGGGTTTTCGTTGCGCTGGTGCTGCGCAATCCATCTCACGTCGGGCAGTTCGTCCCGACCTGCAAAATTGGAATATCGCCGTGACCGTATTTAGCAAAACCCCGCTTCTCGACACAATTCACACTCCCGACGATCTGCGCCGGCTCAAGCTGGAACAGGTCCGGCAAGTCGCCGATGAACTGCGTCAGGAAACCATCGATGCCGTCTCGGTAACGGGCGGACATTTCGGCGCCGGCCTCGGCGTCGTCGAATTGACGACGGCCTTGCATTATATTTTCGACACCCCGCGCGATCGTCTGGTCTGGGACGTCGGCCACCAGGCCTATCCGCACAAGATCCTGACCGGCCGCCGCGACCGCATCCGCACGCTGCGCACCGGCGGCGGACTGTCCGGTTTCACCAAGCGCACCGAGAGCGATTACGACCCGTTCGGCGCCGCCCACTCCTCGACCTCGATCTCGGCTGCGCTGGGCATGGCGGTGGCGCGCGACCTCTCCGGCGGCAAGAACAATGTCATCGCCGTGATCGGCGACGGCGCGATGTCGGCGGGCATGGCCTACGAGGCCATGAACAATGCCGGCGCGATGAATTCCCGGCTGATCGTCATTCTCAACGACAACGACATGTCGATTGCGCCCCCTGTCGGTGCGATGTCGGCCTATTTGTCGCGGCTGTATTCAGGAAAGACCTATCGTTCGCTGCGTGAAGCCGCCAAGCAGCTCGGCAAGCATCTCCCAAAGGTGCTTGCGGATCGTGCCAATCGCGCCGAGGAATATTCGCGCGGCTTCATGGTCGGCGGCGGCACGCTGTTCGAAGAACTTGGTTTCTACTATGTCGGCCCGATCGACGGCCATAACCTCGACCACCTGCTGCCCGTGCTCAAGAACGTCCGCGACATGGAGGCCGGCCCGATCCTGGTCCATGTCGTCACCCAAAAGGGCAAAGGCTATCCGCCGGCGGAAGCCTCCGCCGACAAGTATCACGCCGTCGTCAAATTCGACGTGGCGACCGGCGCGCAGGCAAAAGCAAAACCGAACGCTCCCGCCTATCAGAACGTGTTCGGTCAGAGCCTCGTCAAGGAAGCCCAGAAAGACGACAAGATCGTCGGCATTACCGCGGCAATGCCGTCGGGCACCGGCATCGATATTTTCGCCAAGGCGTTTCCCGAGCGCACCTTCGATGTCGGCATCGCCGAGCAGCACGCCGTAACGTTTGCGGCGGGTCTCGCGACCGAAGGCTACAAGCCGTTCTGCGCGATCTATTCGACCTTCCTGCAGCGCGGCTATGACCAGGTCGTCCACGACGTGGCGATCCAGGGCCTGCCGGTGCGCTTCGCGATCGATCGCGCCGGCCTTGTCGGCGCCGACGGCGCCACCCACGCCGGCTCGTTCGATAACGCCTATCTCGGCTGCCTGCCCGGATTCGTCATCATGGCGGCATCCGACGAGGCGGAGCTCGCGCACATGGTCGCGACCCAGGTCGCGATCAACGATCGTCCGAGCGCACTGCGCTATCCGCGCGGCGAAGGCCGCGGCGTCGAGATGCCGGAAGTCGGCATTCCCCTCGAGATCGGCAAAGGGCGCATCATTCGCGAAGGCACCAAGATCGCATTGCTGTCGTTCGGAACCCGTCTTGCCGAATGCGAGAAGGCGGCGGACGAACTGGCTGCCCACGGGCTGTCCACCACCATCGCCGACGCGCGCTTCATGAAGCCGCTCGACGTCGAGCTGGTCCTGAAACTCGCGCGCGAGCACGAGATCCTGCTCACGATCGAGGAAGGCGCGATCGGCGGCTTCGGCTCCCATGTCATGCAGACGCTGGCGGAGCACGGCATGCTCGACGGCGGTGTGCGGATGCGCTCGATGGTGCTGCCTGACGTGTTCCTCGACCATGACTCGCCGAGCGCGATGTACGCCCGCGCCGGCCTCGACGCCAAGGGCATCGTTGCCAAGGTGTTCGAGGCGCTGGGCAAGGATTTCAAGGCCGAAACGGTCAAGCTGGCCTGACGATCCGCCTTATGTCATTCCCCGACGCGCCGATTGGCGCGTCTGAGGGCGCGAGTGAAACGAGCGAGCCCGGAATCCATAACCACCATCGGAAGCATGGATTCCGGGCCCGCGCGTCCAAGTCAGCTGTTTCCGACCTGGATAATGATATTGCCGAACTCGGGTAAACCCGAGTTCGGTGGCGCATCCCGGAATGACAAAAATTTATCTCGCCGGCCCCGACGTTTTCCTGCCCGATGCCGTTGATGTCGGACGGCGCAAGGTGGCGCTGTGCGCGCGGCACGGGCTGATCGGATTGTATCCGCTGGAAAATGCGGTCGACCGCGCGGCTAACGACGCCTCCTTGCAGATATTTCGTGGTAACGAAGCCATGATGATCGAGGCCGATGCCATTATCGCCAATCTCACGCCGTTTCGCGGACCGGGCGCGGATGCCGGGACCGTCTACGAACTCGGCTATATGGCAGGACGCGGCAAGCTTTGCGTGGGCTATTCCAACGATCCCTCGTCATATGCCGATCGCGTGCGTGAATTCACCAGGGTGAATTCACGCGATGGACGCCTGGTCGATGCGTCGGGATTGACGGTCGAGAATTTCGGGTTGACCGACAATTTGATGATGATCCATGCGCTCGACCTGCACGGCTGCGCGCTGATGACGCCCCGGCAAGCACCCGCGGACATCTGGCACGATTTGGTTGCGTTTGAGAGTTGCGTGCGCATGGTAGCCGAGCGAATAGCCTCCGCGCCTGCGCGTGCTTCAAGTTGAACCTGGCAAAGAGCGAGCGGAGCATGTCCCCTCCCCGCAAGCGCGCGGACACATTGCTGGTCGAGCGCGGCCTGTTCGAAAGCCGGGCCCGGGCGCAGGCGGCGATCGAAGCGGGGCTCGTCACGGCCAATGACAAGCAGGTCATGAAGCCGTCCCAGAGCATCGCCGCTGATGCCGTGTTGCAGGCGCAACCCGCGCATCCCTTTGTCTCGCGCGGCGGCGTCAAACTGGCGGGCGCGCT
>VAZH01000635.1 GCA_005884465.1 Alphaproteobacteria bacterium
TCTCGGCGCCACCATCGGCGGCGACGCGCGTCATCTGGTGGAGATGGCAGTGATGGGCAGCGCGATGGCAAGCGTGCTGTTCAACCTCGAGCGGCCGACCGTCGGCCTGCTCAATATCGGGGTCGAGGAGATCAAGGGCCACGAGGAGATCCGCGAGGCGGCCGAACTGTTGCGCGCGATGAACCTGCCGCAACTCGATTATGTCGGCTTCGTCGAGGGCGATGGCATCGGCAAGGGCGCGGCCGACGTGATCGTCGCCGAAGGATTTAGCGGCAACATTGCTTTGAAGGCCACCGAGGGCACGGCGCGCCAGATCAACGAGTTTCTGCGCGCCGCGCTGTCGCGCACCTGGCGCGCCAGGATCGGCTACCTCTTTGCGAGAAATGCATTCAGGGAACTGCGCGACAAGCTGGATCCGAACAAGTCCAATGGCGGGGTGCTGCTCGGCCTCAACGGCATCGTCGTCAAGAGCCATGGCGGAACCGACGCCGAAGGCTTTGCGTATGCGGTCGATGTTGGCTATGAGATGGTCCACTACGATCTCCTGACCAAGATCAATCAGATGCTCAATCGCGACGGCAGCACGCCCCCCTCGGCGCCGACCGCGCAGGAGGCTGTCTCGTGACTGCAATTCGTTCGGTGGTGCTCGGCTGCGGCTCCTATCTGCCGCGGCAGATCCTGACCAATGCCGAGCTGGCGGCGCGGGTCGACACCTCCGACGAGTGGATCGTGCAGCGCACCGGCATCAAGCAGCGCCACATCGCCGCCGAGGGCGAATTCACCTCGCATCTGGCGATCAACGCCGCGCGCGCGGCACTTGCCGATGCCGGGATCGACGCCCAGTCGATCGACCTGATCGTGCTGGCGACCTCGACGCCGGATAATACCTTTCCCGCGACCGCGGTCGCTGTGCAGAACGCGCTAGGCATTCACCATGGCGCGGCCTTTGACCTGCAGGCGGTATGCTCGGGGTTTATCTTCGGGCTCGCCAGCGCCGACAATTTCCTCCGCTCGGGCGCCTTCAAGCGCGCTTTGGTGATCGGCGCCGAGACATTCTCGCGGATTCTCGACTGGAACGACCGGGCAACCTGCGTGCTGTTCGGCGATGGTGCCGGCGCCATTGTGCTTGAAGCCCAGCCGCAGCCGGGCGAATCCTCCGACCGCGGCATATTGACGACGCATCTGCGCTCCGACGGCCGGCACCAGTCGAAATTATATGTGGATGGCGGACCGTCTTCGACCGGCACGGTGGGCCATCTCCGGATGGAGGGGCGCGAGGTCTTCAAGCACGCCGTCGGCATGATTACCGACGTGATCGTGGATGCTTTCCAGAAAACCGGCACGACGGCCGACGACATCGACTGGTTTGTTCCGCACCAGGCCAACAAGCGAATCATCGATGCTTCGGCCCATAAGCTGCATATTGCGCCGCAGAAAGTGGTGCTGACGGTCGATCAGCACGGCAATACCTCGGCGGCGTCGATCCCGCTGGCGCTGACGGTCGCGGTCAGGGACGGACGGGTGAAGAAAGGCGATCTGGTGCTGCTCGAAGCCATGGGCGGGGGCTTCACCTGGGGCTCGGCCCTGCTGCGCTGGTAAGCGCGATGCTTAAAATTGCTTTCTTCTTCATGCTATTGCATGGATGAGCGCTGTTGACCGTCGCGTATTAAGCTCATAATTTCAGATACGTATTGTTCGCCGAGAGTTGGGGCCAAGGCGATGACCGGAACCGGAAAAACAGTCACACGGGTTGATCTGTGCGAAGCCGTCTACCAGAAGGTGGGCTTGTCGCGCACGGAATCGTCCGCCTTTGTGGAACTGGTGTTGAAGGAAATCACCGATTGCCTCGAGAAGGGCGAGACGGTGAAATTGTCGTCTTTCGGGTCGTTCATGGTGCGCAAGAAAGGCCAGCGTATCGGCCGTAACCCGAAGACGGGCACCGAGGTACCGATTTCTCCACGTCGCGTGATGGTGTTCAAGCCGTCGGCCATTCTGAAGCAGCGGATCAACGGCAACGGCCCCGCTAACGGCGGCGACAAGACCGAGTAGACGATAGCTTCAACCAGGCGACAGAGGAGCAAGCATTTGGACAAGGCGCCGGATGCGTTCCGAACCATCAGCGAGGTCGCCGACGACCTCGACATCCCCCAGCATGTGCTGCGGTTCTGGGAGACCCGGTTCACCCAGATCAAGCCGATGAAGCGGAGCGGGGGCCGCCGCTACTACCGCCCGGACGATATCGATCTGCTCAGGGGCATTCGCCGGCTTTTGTACGGTGAGGGCTACACCATCCGCGGGGTGCAGCGGATCCTGAAAGAGCACGGCGTCTCCTCGGTTCAGCGCCTGGCGGATGCAACGGCTGTTGCCTCGTTCGGCGTCATCGAAGAGGTGGTCGGACGAAGCATTCTCGAACGGGATCACGACGATGCCCCGGGCATCGACGTCGATGACGATGATTATGAGGGTACCGACGGCATCGATTTTCGTCTGCTCGAAAGCGATGAAGACGGAATCCCGGCGGCCTTGGATGCCGGCCCGATCCCAGGCGTCGCCGCTGCGGCGCGGCCGCTCGACGTCGCACGCCTGGAGGGCGTCTTGCAGGAGCTCGTCGCCTGCCGGCAATTGCTCGATTCCGCGCTGAAGG
>VAZH01000137.1 GCA_005884465.1 Alphaproteobacteria bacterium
ATCCTGAAATCCGGCGTACCCAGGATGGGCGGCCGATTGCCAATCTCAGTGTCGCGACCTCCGAAAGCTGGCGCGACAAGGCGACCGGCGAGCGCAAGGAAAAGACCGAGTGGCACCGCGTGGTCATCTTCAATGAAGGGCTCTGCAAGGTCGCCGAACAATATCTCAAGAAGGGCGCCAAAGTTTACATCGAGGGCCAGTTGCAGACGCGCAAATGGACCGACCAGGCTGGCGTCGAGAAATACTCGACCGAGGTGGTGCTGCAGGGGTTCAACTCGAGCCTGACCATGCTCGATGGCCGCAGCAGCGGCGGGAGCGGCAATTTCGCAGCGGATGATTCCAACGGCGATTTCGGTGCGTCCACGGCGGCGCCGCGTCGGGCAGTCGCGGCTGGCGCCCGCAACGGTGACATGGACGACGATATTCCTTTCTGAGCGCGACGAAGCGAATGGTGTTTGTCGCCGGGCGCGCCACGCCCCATGGCGATTTGTGCGTCTGCATGTAAATCATGTTAACTCGATGTAAATGATATTAACATCGACGGGTGATTCCTCCTAAGGTTTGCCTGACTTTTGGGGCGCCAAATTCAGATCCGGGACACTCGTCATGAGTCTAGCGCCGCTACTCGATGCAGCTCCCGCGATCCCGCTCCACGCCTTCGCGGCCATGGCCGCCTTCCTGCTTGGGGTCGTGCAGTTGGCCGCGCCGAAGGGGACCTTGCCCCATCGCACACTGGGCTGGGTCTGGATATCCCTGATGGTGTCGGTCGCGGTCAGTTCGTTCTGGATCCACCAGATCCGGCTGATAGGTCCGTGGAGCCCGATTCATCTGCTGTCGATCTTCACGCTGGTCGTGCTTCCAATCGGAGCATGGATGGCGCACCGTCACCGCGTCGCCGATCACCGCCGCATCATGATCCTGATTTTCTCCGGCGCGCTTGTCATCGCCGGGCTATTCACGCTCGTCCCGGGGCGGATCATGCACACGGTGCTGTTCGGCCCATAGCAACCCTGCGCGAGTTGTCCCGGCCCGTGGTTTGCGCTCGCAGAAGCGGGTCCGGAAAACAGCTTCCGGGAGCCGGGTTCCCCGGCCGCCGCGAAGGCTGCCGCTGACCCCGTAAGTCTCTGGAAAAACGAAGGGAAAAACCGGTGGCGCCGACCGGTTAGGGGTGGTTTGGAGGCCCTCGATACGCTATATGATTCCCATCTAGAACTGACCGGATTTCCCCTTTGTCTGACACTGAAGATACCAAGCCCGGAGAGCCGCCGGGGCCCTCGGATATTCGTCCCGTATCCATCCTCGACGAGATGAAACGCTCGTACCTCGATTACGCCATGAGCGTGATCGTGGCGCGCGCGCTGCCCGATGCGCGCGACGGGCTCAAGCCGGTGCATCGGCGCATTCTCTATTCGATGTACGAGCAAGGGCACACGCCGGACAAGAAGTACGTGAAGTCCGCGCGCGTCGTCGGTGACGTGATCGGTAAATATCATCCGCACGGCGATCAGTCGATTTACGATGCGATGGTTCGGATGGCGCAAGATTTCTCCATGCGCGTGCCGCTGATCGACGGGCAGGGCAATTACGGCTCGGTCGATGGCGATCCTCCGGCGGCTTATCGATATACGGAAGCGCGTCTCACCCGATCGGCGCTCGCGGTTCTCGGGGATATTGACAAGGACACGGTCGATTTCCAGCCGAACTACGATAATTCCGAGCGGGAACCGACCGTTCTGCCGGCGAAGTTTCCGAACCTGCTGATCAACGGCGCCGGCGGCATCGCCGTCGGCATGGCGACCAATATTCCGCCGCACAATCTCGGCGAAGTGGTCGACGCCTGCGTGGCGCTAATCGACAATCCAGCGCTTAGCATCGACGAACTCATCAACATCATTCCCGGGCCGGATTTTCCGACCGGCGGCATCATCCTCGGACGCCAGGGCATTCGCGCCGCCTATCATCTTGGCCGCGGTTCGATCATGATGCGCGGCAAGGTCAGGATCGATACCATCCGCAAGGACCGCGAAGCGATCATCATCTCGGAAATTCCCTACCAGATGAACAAGGCCGCGATGGTCGAGCGGATCGGCGACCTGATGCGCGACAAGAAGATCGAGGGCATTGCCGATCTGCGCGATGAATCCGATCGCGATGGCTATCGCGTCGTGATCGAACTGAAGCGCGATGCGATGGCCGATGTCGTGTTGAACCAGCTCTATCGGTTCACGCCGCTGCAGACGAATTTTGCTGCCAATGTGCTGGCGCTGGATTCGGGCCGGCCGCAGGTGATGAATCTGAAGGACTTGCTGACGCTGTTCATCGCCTTCCGCGAACAGGTGGTCACGCGCCGCACCAAGTTCCTGCTCAACAAGGCGCGCGACCGCGCCCATGTCCTGGTCGGCCTCGCCATTGCAGTCGCCAATATCGACGAGATGATCCGGGTGATCCGGACCTCGCCCGATCCCAACACCGCGCGCGAAACCCTGATGTCGCGCGATTGGCTCGGGAAAGACGTCGCGGCGATGATCACGCTGATCGACGACCCGCGCCATCGGCTCGCCGAGGACGGCACCGCGCGGCTGTCGCTGGAGCAGGCCAAGGCCATTCTCGACCTGCGGCTGCAGCGGCTCACCGCGCTCGGCCGCGAGGAAATCTCGGAAGAGCTCGACAAGCTGGCGGTTGAAATCGCCGACTATCTCGACATCCTGCGCTCGCGCGCCCGCGTCCAGGCCATCATCAAGACCGAGCTTGCCGAGGTGAAGGACGAATTCGCGACGCCGCGCAAGACCGTCATCATCGAGCAGGAAGACGAGGTCGAAGACGAGGACCTGATCCAGCGCGAGGACATGGTGGTCACGGTCTCGCATGCGGGCTACGTCAAGCGCGTGCCGCTGTCGACCTATCGCGCGCAACGGCGCGGCGGCAAGGGCCGGGCCGGGATGCAGACCCGCGACGAGGATTTCGTCAGCCGTCTGTTCGTGGCCTCCACCCACACGCCGGTGTTGTTCTTCTCGTCGCGCGGCCAGGTCTACAAGGAAAAAGTCTGGCGTCTGCCGGTGGCGCCGCCCAACGCGCGCGGCAAGGCGCTGATCAACATCCTGCCGCTGGAGCAGGGCGAGCGCATCACCACCATCATGCCGCTGCCCGAGGATGAATCCTCCTGGGCCAATCTCGACGTGATGTTCGCGACCACCGGCGGCAATGTCCGCCGCAACAAGCTGTCCGACTTCGTCGACGTCCGCCGTTCCGGCATTATCGCCATGAAGCTCGATGACGAGGAGGCGATCGTCGACGTGCAGATCTGCACCGAGCGCGACGACGTGCTGCTGACCGCCGCCGGCGGCCAGTGCATCCGTTTCCCCGTCACCGATGTGCGGGTGTTCCAGGGCCGCACCTCGATGGGCGTGCGCGGCATCGCGTTGGCCAAAGGCGACAAGGTGATCTCGCTCGCCATCCTGCGCCATGTCGATGCCGATGCCGAGGAGCGCGCCGCCTATCTGCGCCGCGCCAATGCCGTGCGGCGTGGCGGCGCCGAAGAGGAGGCCGGGACCGACAGCGAGGAAGCGTCCGGCGTCATCGAGCTTGGCGAGCAGCGCTATGTCGAAATGTCGGCAAACGAGCAATTCGTGCTGACCATCAGCGAGAACGGCTATGGCAAGCGCTCGTCGTCGTTCGAGTACCGGACCACGGGGCGCGGCGGCAAGGGCATCGTCGCGATGTCGGTGAATGGCCGCAACGGCAAGCTGGTGGCGTCATTCCCGGTCGAGGACAGCGACCAGATCATGCTGGTGACCGACAGGGGCCAGCTGATCCGCTGTCCGGTCGAGGGGATCCGGATCGCGGGCCGCTCGACCCAGGGCGTCATCGTGTTCGACACCGCCGAGGACGAGCATGTGGTGTCCGTCGAGCACATCGGCGAGGACACCGAAAACGGCAATGGCGGCGAAGGACGCGAATAGCGAGTAGATATTCGCTATTCGCCACTCCCTATTCGCGTACTCTAAATCTCGATCTCGGTGCCGAACTCGACCAACTGCCTTGTCGGTACGCCGAAGAAGGCTGCCGCGCTCTTGGCGTTGTGCTGCAGAAAAGCAAACAAGCTCTCGCGCCAGACCGCCATGCCGACGACCTCTTCGCTCGGAATGATTGTCTCGCGGCCGATGTAGTAAGTGATGTCCGCAAGATCGATGCCGGGGAGTTTACCTTGTTCGCAGGCCAGCTTGAGCCCTCCTGCGATCGTTGGGTATTGCATGAAGCCGAAGTGAAGAATCACCCGCGTGATGCCCTCGATCAGTTCGATCACCTCCACCAAATCCTCGTCGGCGATACGCGGTTCCTCTTCGATAACGACGGTGAGGAGCAAGATACGTTGGTGCATCACGTGATTGTGCCTGATGAACTGCGTCAGCGCGAGCGGCACGCCGTTGGCCGAGGACGCAAGGAATACAGCGGTACCCGGCAGTCGCGCCTGGCATTTGCTGACGGCTGTCTCGATCAACTCATCTTCTGGCTGGCGCAATCTGCCTCGTGCGCTTTCGACCAGCTTGACGCCGCTTCGCCAGGTCAGCATCACGAACGCGATGACGGCGGCGAGCAGCAGCGGAAACCAGCCGCCCTCGAACAGCTTGGTCGAGTTCGCAGCGAAGAAGATGGCGTCGATCACGAAAAAGAAGCCGTTCACCGGGATCACCACGATCGGATGGTAACCCCACTGGAGGGCGACCAAAGCAGCCAGCAGAGTGGTGATCGCCATCAATAGCGACACGGCAATTCCGTAGGCGCCCGCAAGCGCATCCGATGTGCCGAAGCCGATCACGGCTCCCAGGGTCGCTGCCGCCAGCAACCAGTTCACCACCGGCACATAGATCTGGCCGATGGCGCTGCTGGTGGTGTGTGCGATGTGCATGCGCGGCAGGAACCCGAGCTGGATCGACTGCTGCGTCAATGAAAACACGCCGGAGATGATCGCCTGCGAGGCGATCACGGTGGCTACGGTCGCGAACGCAACGAGCGGGTAATGCAGCCAATCTGGCGCAAGTTGATAGAATGGATTGTCGAGCGCGCTGGTGTCAGTAACAAGCAGCGCGGCCTGCCCGAAATAGTTGAGGACAAGGGCAGGAAGTGCCACCGCGAACCATGCGAGCCGGATCGGCACCCGGCCGAAATGACCCATGTCGGCATACATCGCTTCGCCGCCCGTCACCGCGAGAAAGGCGGCGCCGAGAACGGCGAAGCTGATGTGGAAGTCCCCGTGGATCAGGAAATTGAAGGCATAAAGCGGACTGACGGCGGCAAGCACGCCGGGTGCTTGCACGATACCGTGGATGCCGAGCAAGGCGATCACCACGAACCAGGCCAGCATCACCGGCCCGAAGATATTGCCGATGAAGCCCGCGCCTTTTTTCTGGACGATGAAGAGCCCGATCAGGATGACGATAGTTAACGGCACCACGGCGGGCGCCAGCGACGGCGCATCGACCTTCAAGCCCTCGATCGCGCTCAAAACCGAGATCGCCGGCGTGATGGCGCCGTCGCCGTAGAGCAGCGCCGCGCCGACCAGACCGACGATCAGAAGCTGCGCACGCCACGTTCCCGGCTGGGCATTGCGGGCGGAAAGCAGCGCCAGCAGGGCAACGATGCCGCCTTCGCCGCGGTTGTCGGCACGCAAGATCAACAACGCATATTTGCACGAAATGATCAGGATCAGCGCCCAGAGGATCAGCGACACCACGCCAAGGATCGCCTCGGGGACGAGCGGCCCGCCATGGGCGGCTGCCTTGGCCGCTTCCTTCAGGGCGTAAAGAGGACTGGTGCCGATATCACCATAGACGACGCCGAGCGCTCCGAGCGTTGCCGTCAATGGCAGTGCGTTGGACCGGATTGAAGCTGTGACTGGCGTAGCGGTCATTGGCGCCCCCAAAACCGTCGCGCCGGCCGGCTCAGGGGCCGGCCCAGGCGGATCAACGGCCAGTCTGCGACGGCACGCCGCAAATTACCATGGGATTGGCTTAAGTGCGGAACGCCGTGGGCCTTATGGCGTGCGGTCGGCGGTGACCAGGCGGGCTTGCCGGATCATGATCCTGGAGCCGGCGACGCGCAGGCAGGAAGCTTCGAAATTCGGCCAGGCCTGCTCCGAGCAGTTGCGGCCCACCGGCTGGATGTCGAGCCGGTCGCCCTTGGCGAGGGCTTGCGGAACGCTGGCTTCGACCTGCGGAGCAAAACCGGGAAGGATGGAGAGAGCGGCAGCGATAAACGCAGCCACAGCGATGGCTGAAAGAGCCTTGATCATGAGGGTCCCCCTGTCGTTGGGCCTTTGCGGCCCTCTTTACCCACGTTCATTGCTACCCAGCGCCCGTTTCCGGATGTCTTCGCGGAGGCGGAAAAATGGTGTCGTTCCGTCGGAGTTTTGTTTCGTCGCCGGTCACGGCACGAAACATGGTCGGCTTGGCTTGTGAGACGCCGCGCCGCGAAGCCGGTTCAAGATAAGAGGGTGGCTTTTGCCCCAGAGACGGGAATGGGCCCGGCTTGCGGGGCGGCCCGGCCCGAGGTAGACGGGTTTATGCCCCGTATCGCGCTGTATCCCGGCTCATTCGACCCCGTTACCAATGGCCATCTGGATGTGGTCAGGCAGGCCGTCGGTCTCTGTGACCGGCTGATCGTCGCAATCGGGGTGCATTCCAGCAAGAAGCCATTGTTTTCGATCCAGGAGCGCCTGGACATGGCTCGGGCGGTATTTGCGCCTCTGGCCACAAAGGCCGGGTGCGCTTTGGACTGCACGACCTACGACAACCTTACCGTTGCCGCGGCGCGGAAACATGGCGCCTCGATCATGATTCGCGGCTTGCGCGACGGCACCGATCTCGATTTCGAGATGCAGATCGCCGGCATGAACGCAACCATGGCGCCTGAGGTGCAAACGGTGTTCGTTCCGGCCTCGGTCGCTGTCCGCCCGATCACCGCCACACTGGTGCGCCAGATCGCAGGCATGGGCGGCGATGTGTCGGCGTTCGTGCCGCCGCTGGTGGCGGCCAGCCTCAAGACCAAATTCGCCGGCTAGCCGGTTTCTCGCATCCGGAGTTTTCATGATCCGAATTTTCGCATTGGTCGCCGCGCTGATCTGCGCGGCCCCCGCGATCGCGCAGCCGCTTCCTGCAAATCTCGACAAGCAGAATGCGATCGTGATCGACACCTCCAAGGGCCGCATCGTCTTCAAACTGCGAACCGACCTGGCGCCCCAGCACGCCGAGCGGATCAAGCAGCTGGCGCGCGAAGGCTACTACAACAACGTGCCGTTTCATCGCGTGATGGACGGCTTCATGGCGCAGACCGGGGACGGCCAGAATTTTAACGGCACCGGCGGTTCGAAATATCCCAATCTCAAAGCGGAATTTTCCAACGTGCCGTTCAAGCGCGGCATCGTCGGCATGGCGCGGCGCGGCGACAGCGTCGACACCGCGAACTCGCAGTTCTTCTTCATGTTCGCCGATGCCCCCAGCCTGAACGGGCAATACACCGTGATCGGCGAAGTGGTGTCGGGAATGGACGTGATCGATAAACTGAAAAAGGCCCCTGCGGGGTCTTCCGGCGGCACCGTGACCGACCCCGACAAGATGGTGAAGGTGCAAGTCGCGTCCGACATCAAGTGAGCGGCGGTGGCTTGGCCTCGCAAACCGCTGATCTGGCTCGCAGGAGCGGCGCTGTTTGCCTTGTCAGTTCTGGCGGCGCAGGCCGAGACGGTGCAGGTCGATAGCATCCATGATGTGATTGCGAGATTAAGGACCTGCTGGAAGCCGCCGCCCGCGGGGCGTGCCCACCCGGGCATCGACATCACGGTGATCGTAAGTTTCAACCGCAATGGAGACATCCTCGGCCATCCCAGGATCACCTATGAATCGGAACAGGCCACCGATGATGACCGGCTAATGTACCGCGTCGCCGTGATGGAGGCGTTGCAACGCTGTACGCCGATGCCATTTACCGAAGGGATGGCCGGCGCCGTTGCCGGCCGGCCGTTCCACGTCCAGTTCCAGAATCGGAAACGTCCACCCCAACCCGTGGAGAAGCGAGCATGGCTGATACCGAAAATACTTTGATCCTCGAAACCACGCAGGGGCCGGTCACCATCGAAATGCGCCCTGACCTGGCACCTGGCCACGTCGCGCGGATCAAGGAGCTGGTGCGCGAGGGATTTTACGACGGCATCGTGTTCCATCGCGTGATCGAAGGTTTCATGGCGCAAACCGGCTGTCCGCAGGGCACCGGAACCGGCGGTTCCGGCAAGAAGCTCAAGGCCGAGTTCAACAACGAGCCGCATGTGCGCGGCACCGCCTCGATGGCGCGCGCTGCCAGCCCGGATTCCGCCGATAGCCAGTTCTTCATCTGCTTCGATGATGCCTCGTTCCTCAACAACCAGTACACGGTCTGGGGCAAGGTGACGTCGGGTATGGAGAACGTCGACAAGATCAAGCGCGGCGAGCCGGTGCAGAATCCGGATAAGATCGTCAAGGCGCGTATGGCCGCCGACACGGCGTGAAGGCAAAATCGTCATACGCGGGCTTGACCCGCGTATCCATCAAT
>VAZH01000138.1 GCA_005884465.1 Alphaproteobacteria bacterium
AACAACTTCAAGGGTCTGGTCGATCTCGTCCGCATGAAGGGCGTGGTCTGGGACGATGAGGGGCTCGGGGCCTCCTTCAAGGACATCGATATTCCCGCCGACCTCGTCGGCAAGGCCAAGGAATACCGCGAGAAGATGCTGGAGGCCGCCGTCGAGCTCGATGACGACGCGCTCGCCGCCTACCTCGATGGCAAGGAGCCCGACGAGGCGACGCTGAAGAGGCTGATCCGCAAGGCTGTGCTGACCGGCGCGTTCTTTCCGGTGCTGTGCGGCTCGGCCTTCAAGAACAAGGGCGTGCAGCCGCTGCTCGATGCGGTGGTGGATTATCTGCCGTCGCCGGTCGACGTGCCCGCGATCAAGGGCATCGATGAGGACGGCAACGAAGTCGTCCGCCTGCCGAACGACAAGGAGCCGCTGGCGCTGCTGGCGTTCAAGATCATGGACGACCCGTTCGTCGGTACCATCACCTTCTGCCGCATCTATTCCGGCACGCTGCTGTCGGGCACCGGCGTCATTAATTCGACCCGCGACCGCAAGGAGCGCATCGGCCGGATGTTGTTGATGCATGCCAACAACCGCGAAGATATCAAGGAGGCTTTTGCCGGCGATATCGTCGCGTTGGCAGGGCTGAAGGAAGCCCGCACCGGCGACACGCTGTGCGACCCGAACAAGGCGGTGATCCTGGAAAAGATGGAATTCCCCGAGCCGGTCATCGAAATCGCGATCGAGCCGAAGTCGAAGGCCGACCAGGAAAAGCTCGGCGTCGCCTTGGCGAAGCTTGCCGCGGAGGATCCGTCGTTCCGGGTCTCGACCGATCAGGAGTCCGGCCAGACCATTTTGAAGGGCATGGGCGAACTCCATCTCGACATCAAGGTCGACATCCTCAGGCGGACCTACAAGGTCGATGCCAATATCGGCGCGCCGCAGGTGGCGTTCCGTGAACGGGTCACCAGGCGCGCCGAAGTCAAGTACACGCACAAGAAGCAGACCGGCGGTACCGGCCAGTTCGCGGAAGTGTCGATCGTGGTCGAGCCGAACGAGCCTGGCAAGGGATTCGAATTCGAATCCAAAGTCGTTGGCGGCGCAGTGCCGAAGGAATATATCCCCGGCGTCGAAAAGGGCCTCAACAGCGTGATGGGCTCCGGCGTCGTCGCCGGCTTCCCGGTGGTCGACGTCAAGGTCCAGCTGGTCGACGGCAAGTATCACGACGTCGACTCCTCGGCGCTGGCCTTCGAAATCGCGGCGCGCGCGGCATTCCGCGAAGCGCTGCAAAAGGGCAAGTCTGTTCTGCTCGAGCCGATCATGAAGGTCGAGGTGGTGACGCCGGAGGATTACACCGGGTCCGTCATCGGCGATCTGAATTCACGGCGCGGGCAGATCCAGGGGCAAGACATGCGCGGCAACGCCAACGTCATCAATGCAATGGTGCCGCTCATGAACATGTTCGGTTATGTGAATAACCTGCGCTCGATGAGCCAGGGTCGCGCGACCTTTACGATGCAGTTCGACCACTACGCGGAAGCGCCGGCAAATGTGTCGGCGGAAGTCCAGAAGAAGTTTGCCTGATTGTCGTTGGCGGCAGTTAACGACTGAACGGAGAGTCAAATGGCCAAGCAAAAGTTTGAACGTACCAAACCGCATTGCAACATCGGAACGATCGGTCACGTCGACCACGGCAAGACGTCGCTGACGGCGGCGATCACCAAGGTGCTGGCGGAAACCGGCGGTGCGACGTTCACGGCGTACGACCAGATCGACAAGGCGCCGGAAGAGAAGGCGCGCGGCATCACGATTTCGACCGCGCATGTCGAATACGAGACCAAGAACCGGCATTACGCGCACGTCGATTGCCCCGGCCACGCCGACTATGTGAAGAACATGATCACGGGCGCGGCTCAGATGGACGGCGCGATCCTGGTGGTGTCGGCGGCCGACGGCCCGATGCCGCAGACCCGCGAGCACATCCTGCTGGCCCGCCAGGTCGGCGTGCCCGCGCTCGTCGTGTACCTGAACAAGTGCGACATGGTCGACGATCCCGAACTGCTCGAATTGGTGGAGCTGGAAGTCCGCGAGCTGCTGTCGAAGTACGACTTCCCCGGCGACAAGATCCCGATCGTCAAGGGCTCAGCGCTGGCGGCGCTTGAAGGCAAGGACCCCAAGCTCGGCCATGATTCGGTCCTGGAGCTGATGAAGGCGGTCGACGAGTACATTCCGCAGCCGGAGCGCCCGATCGACCAGCCGTTCCTGATGCCGGTGGAAGACGTGTTCTCGATCTCGGGCCGCGGTACCGTGGTGACCGGACGCGTCGAGCGCGGCGTGATCAAGGTCGGCGAGGAAATCGAGATCGTGGGTCTGCGCGATACGCAGAAGACCATCGTCACCGGCGTCGAGATGTTCCGCAAGCTGCTCGACCAGGGCCAGGCCGGCGACAACATCGGCGCGCTGCTGCGCGGCACCAAGCGCGAGGAAGTCGAGCGCGGTCAGGTGCTGTGCAAGCCGGGTTCGGTGAAGCCGCACACCAAGTTCAAGGCCGAGGCCTACATTCTGACCAAGGAGGAGGGCGGCCGTCACACCCCGTTCTTCACCAACTACCGGCCGCAGTTCTACTTCCGCACCACGGACGTGACCGGCGTCGTGCATCTGCCCGAAGGCACCGAGATGGTGATGCCGGGCGACAACATCGCGATGGAAGTGCACCTGATCGTGCCGATCGCGATGGAAGAGAAGCTGCGCTTTGCGATCCGCGAAGGCGGCCGCACCGTCGGTGCCGGCGTCGTCGCAGCCATCATCGAGTAGCAACGTAACATCGCTGTCATGCCCCGCGAAAGCGGGGCATCCAGTACGCCGCGAGGCTTCGAGTTAACCGCGACACTTCGGAATACTGGATCACCCGCCTTCGCGGGTGATGAGGTGAGAGAGAAAAACAAGATGAACGGCCAGAATATTCGCATACGCCTCAAGGCGTTCGACCATCGGATTCTCGATACGTCGACGCGTGAGATCGTGAACACGGCGAAACGGACCGGTGCCCAGGTTCGCGGACCGATTCCGCTGCCCACCCGCATCGAGAAGTTCACCGTCAACCGTTCGCCGCACGTCGACAAGAAGAGCCGCGAGCAATTCGAGATGCGCACCCACAAGCGGCTTCTCGACATTGTCGATCCGACCCCGCAGACCGTCGATGCGCTGATGAAGCTCGATCTGGCGGCCGGTGTTGACGTCGAGATCAAGCTCTAGGTTTTTGGCTCCCGTCCGCGCCAATAGCGGACAGAAAGAACAGGAAGCACGCCGATGCGCTCCGGAGTGATCGCACAAAAGGTCGGGATGACGCGGGTCTTTACGGAGACCGGCGAACATATCCCCGTGACCGTGCTGAAGCTGGGCAATTGCCAGGTGCTGGGTCACCGCACGACCGAAAAGAACGGTTACGTTGCGCTGCAGCTCGGTTCGGGCACCCGCAAGACCGTCTATCTGCCGAAGGCGGAGCGCGGCCAGTTCGCGGTCGCCAAGGTCGAACCCAAGCGCAAGGTCACCGAATTCCGTGTGTCGGAAGACGCGCTGATCCCGGTTGGCGCCGAGATTCAGGCCGACCATTTCGTGGTCGGCCAGTTCGTCGACGTCACCGGCACCTCGGTCGGTAAGGGCTTTGCCGGCGGCATGAAGCGCTGGAATTTCGGCGGGCTTCGCGCCACCCACGGTGTCTCGGTATCGCATCGTTCGATCGGTTCGACCGGCGGACGTCAGGATCCCGGCAAGACTTTCAAGAACAAGAAGATGCCCGGCCACATGGGCGTCGATCGCATCACCACGCTTAATCTGCGCGTGGTGCAGACCGACGTCGAGCGCGGCCTGATCCTCGTCGAAGGCGCGGTTCCCGGTTCCAAGGGCGGATGGATCGCAGTGCGCGATGCCGTGAAGAAAGCGTTGCCAAAGGATGCGCCGAAGCCCGGCAAGTTCCGCCTGGCCGAGGGCGGCGAGCAGGCAGCGTCAGCGCCGGCCGAGCAGGAGGGCGCGTGAGATGGAATTGAAAGTCATAACGCTGGAAGGCAAGGCGGCCGGCTCGGTCCAGCTTTCGGACGAGATTTTCGGTCTGGACCCGCGCAAGGACATCATCGCGCGCTGCGTGCAGTGGCAGCTCAACAAGCGTCAGGCCGGCACGCACAAGACCCAGGGCCGCGCCGATGTCTGGCGCACCGGCAAGAAGATGTACAAGCAGAAGGGCACCGGCGGCGCGCGTCACGGCTCGGCCCGGGTGCCGCAGTTCCGCGGCGGCGGTCGCGCCTTCGGCCCGGTGGTGCGCTCTCATGCCACCGAGCTTCCGAAGAAAGTCCGTGCGCTGGCCCTTCGCCACGCGCTCTCCGCAAAGGCCAAGGACGGCGGCCTGATCGTGATCGAATCGGCCAAGCTCGAGGCCGCCAAGACCAAGGCGCTGGTCGGGCACTTTTCGGGTCTCGGCCTGACCAACGCGCTGATCATCGATGGCACCGAACTGCACAACGGATTCGCTACCGCAGCCCGCAATATCCCGAACATCGACGTGCTGCCGATCCAGGGCATCAACGTCTACGACATTCTGCGCCGCCAGAAGCTGGTCCTGACCAGGGCGGCGATCGATGCGTTGGAGGCGCGCTTCAAATGAAGAATATCGATCCGCGCTATTACGACATCATCGTTGCTCCGGTCGTGACCGAAAAGGCGACACTCGCCTCCGAGCACAACAAGGTTCTGTTCAAGGTCGCGAGCAAGGCGACCAAGCCGCAGATCAAGGAAGCGGTCGAGAAGCTGTTCGACGTCAAGGTGAAGAGCGTGAACACGATGGTGCGCAAGGGCAAGACCAAGGTGTTCCGCGGCACGTTCGGTTCGCAGTCGGACGTCAAGCGCGCGATCGTGACCCTCGAAGAGGGCCACCGCATCGACGTCACCACCGGGCTATAAGGCGATACGACGATGGCACTGAAAACATACAACCCGACGACGCCCGGCCAGCGCCAGCTGGTGATGGTCGATCGTTCGGCGCTCTACAAAGGCAAGCCGGTCAAGGCGTTGACTGAAGGCAAGCAGTCCACCGGCGGTCGCAACAACACCGGCCGCATGGTCGTGCGCTTTCGCGGCGGCGGCCACAAGAAGGCCTACCGCATCGTCGATTTCAAGCGCACCAAGGTCGATATGCCGGCGACCGTGGAGCGGCTGGAATATGATCCGAACCGCACCGCCTTTATCGCGCTGGTGAAATACACCGACGGCACCCAGGCCTATATTCTGGCCCCGCAGCGTCTGGCGGTCGGCGACACCGTGATCGCCGGCAGCCATGTCGACGTGAAGCCGGGCAATGTCATGCCGCTCGGCAACATGCCGATCGGCACCATCATCCACAATGTGGAATTGAAGATCGGCAAGGGCGGCCAGCTCGCGCGTTCCGCCGGCACTTACGCTCAGCTCGTCGGCCGCGACCAGGACTACGTCATCATTCGTTTGAACTCGGGCGAGCAGCGCCTGGTTCACGGCCGCTGCACCGGCACCATCGGCGCGGTCTCCAACCCGGATCAGATGAATATTTCGATCGGCAAGGCCGGTCGCAACCGCTGGCTCGGCCGCAAGCCTCATAACCGCGGCGTCTCGATGAACCCGGTCGATCATCCGCACGGCGGCGGCGAAGGCCGCACTTCCGGCGGCCGCCATCCGGTCACCCCGTGGGGCAAGCCGACCAAGGGCAAGAAGACCCGCTCGAACAAATCGACCAACAGATTCATTCTCATCAGCCGCCACAAGCGGAAGAAGTAAGGAACGCCGGACATGGTTCGTTCAGTCTGGAAAGGCCCGTTCGTCGAAGGCTCTCTGCTCAAGAAAGCAGATGCCGCGCGTGCGTCCGGCCGTCATGACGTGATCAAGATCTGGAGCCGCCGCTCGACCATCCTGCCGCAGTTCGTCGGCCTGGTGTTCGGCGTCTACAACGGCCAGAAGCATGTGCCGGTATCGGTCAACGAGGAAATGGTGGGTCACAAGTTCGGCGAGTTCTCGCCGACCCGGACCTTCCACGGCCATTCTGGCGACAAGAAAGCCAAGAAGGCTTGAGGACTAAGCGATGAGCAAACCAAAGCGCGAACGGCGCCTCCCGGACAACGAGGCCAAGGCAGTCGCCAGGATGCTGCGGGTGAGCCCGCAGAAGCTCAATCTTGTCGCGCAATTGATCCGCGGCAGGAAGGCTTCGGCCGCGCTCGCCGACCTGCAGTTTTCGCGCAAGCGGATCGCGGTCGACGTCAAGAAGTGCCTGGAATCCGCGATCGCCAACGCCGAGAACAATCACGATCTCGATGTCGACGATTTGGTCGTCTCAGAGGCGCATGTCGGCAATGGCATCGTGATGAAGCGTTTCGCACCGCGCGGCCGTGGCCGCTCGGGCCGTATCTTTAAACCATTTTCGCAGCTGACGATCGTTGTTCGTCAGGTCGAGGCGAGCGCTTAAACCAAGGGCGCGGGAGAATACGATGGGTCAGAAGATCAATCCAATCGGGCTGCGTCTCGGCATCAACCGGACGTGGGATTCCCGCTGGTTCGCCGGCAAAAACGAATACGGCAAGCTGCTGCACGAGGATGTCAAAATCCGCGAGATCCTGCACAAGGAATTGAAGCAGGCGGCGGTCGCCAGAATCGTGATCGAGCGTCCGCACAAGAAGTGCCGCGTGACGATCCACTCGGCGCGTCCCGGCGTCGTGATCGGCAAGAAGGGCGCCGACATCGACAAGCTGCGCAAGCGCGTTGCCGATATCACCGCCTCCGACGTCGTCATCAACATCGTCGAAATCCGCAAGCCCGAGCTCGACGCCACGCTGGTGGCCGAATCGATCGCCCAGCAGCTCGAGCGCCGCGTCGCATTCCGCCGCGCGATGAAGCGCGCGGTGCAGTCGGCGATGCGTCTCGGCGCCGAAGGCATTCGTATCAACTGCTCGGGCCGCCTCGGCGGCGCGGAAATCGCGCGCATGGAATGGTATCGCGAGGGCCGGGTGCCGCTGCACACGCTGCGCGCCGATGTCGATTACGGGGTGGCGACCGCGTTCACCACGTTCGGCACCTGCGGCGTCAAGGTCTGGATCTTCAAGGGCGAAATCCTCGAGCACGATCCGATGGCGCAGGACAAGAAGATGGCCGAGGGCGAGGGCTCGCGGCCGCGTCGTGACGCGGCCTGAGCGGCTTTAGAGAAGGTTTGAGGGCGTAAGCCATGATGCAACCAAAGAAAACCAAGTTCCGGAAGGCGCATAAGGGCCGCATCCACGGCGCTGCGACTTCGGGTGCGACGTTGTCGTTCGGTCAGTTCGGCCTCAAGGCGATGGCGCCCGAGCGCATCACCGCACGCCAGATCGAAGCCGCGCGCCGCGCGCTGACCCGTCACATGAAGCGCGCCGGCCGGGTCTGGATCCGGATTTTCCCGGACGTGCCGGTGTCCAAGAAGCCCGCCGAGGTGCGCATGGGCTCCGGCAAGGGCACGCCTGAATTGTGGGTGGCGCGGGTCAAGCCCGGCCGCGTGATTTTCGAAATCGACGGCGTGACCGTGCAGACCGCGAAAGAAGCGCTGTCGCTGGCCGCCGCCAAACTGCCGATCCAGACGCGCTTCGTCGCGCGCATCGCGGAGTGAGGAAGTGGTCATGGCCCAGATGAAAGTCGAGGACATCCGCGCAATGAGCCCCGATCAGATGGAGGACGCCATCCTCAATCTGAAGAAGGAACGCTTCAACCTGCGTTTTCAGCGCGCCACCGGGCAATTGGAAAATACCTCGCGGTTGCGCGAAGCCCGCCGCGATATCGCCCGCATCAAGACCATCGCCGCGCAGCAGCGCGCGAAAAAGAAGTAAGGGGCTTTAAGATGCCAAAACGTACGCTCCAGGGCGTGGTCGTCAGCGACAAGCAAGCCAAGACGGTTGTGGTGCGCGTCGATCGCCGCTTCACCCATCCGATCTACAAGAAGACGATCCGCCAATCGAAAAACTATCACGCGCACGACGAGAACAACGAGTTCAAGCCGGGCGACATGGTGTGGATCGAGGAAAGCAAGCCGATCTCGAAGTTGAAGCGCTGGACCGTGGTCCGGGGCGAACAGAAGAAAACTGCCTGAAGCCGGTTCGGCTGCGCCGAACGATTCGGGAATTTTAGGCGCAACTTTGCGCATCAGAAAGAGGACTAGGTGCATCAATGATTCAGATGCAGACCAACCTCGACGTGGCCGACAATTCAGGCGCACGCCGTGTCATGTGCATCAAGGTGCTTGGGGGCTCCAAGCGCCGCTATGCCACCGTGGGCGACGTCATCGTGGTGTCGATCAAGGAAGCGATACCGCGCGGCAAGGTGAAGAAGGGCGACGTGATGAAGGCCGTGGTGGTGCGGGTCCGCAAGGACATCCGCCGCGCCGACGGCTCCGTCATCCGCTTCGACCGCAACGCCGCCGTGCTGATCAACAATCAGTCGGAGCCGGTCGGCACCCGCATCTTCGGACCGGTGCCGCGCGAGCTGCGCGCCAAGAACCACATGAAGATCATCTCGCTTGCGCCGGAGGTGCTGTGATGGCCGCCAAGATTCGCAAGGGTGACAAGGTCATCGTGCTGAACGGCCGCGACAAGGGCCGCACCGGCGAGGTGTTCGAGGTGCGTCCCGCCGAGAACAAGGCGCTGGTCCGCGGCGTCAATCTCGTCAAGCGCCACCAGAAGCAGACCCAGGCGCAGGAGGGCGGCATCATCTCCAAGGAGTCGCCGATCCACCTGTCCAACATCGCGATCGTGGGCCGCGACGGCAAGCCGACCCGCGTCGGCTTCAAGATTCATGCGGATGGCAAGAAGGTGCGCATCGCCAAACGCACGGGAGC